>NZ_JBEUPA010000018.1:0-86376 GCF_040492065.1 Actinomadura sp. NPDC000929
CGTGGAAGCGGCTCGGCGAGCGGCTCCACCCGCACGAGCACCCGAGGTGGGCGGGGGCGGCGGACGTGTTCGCGGTCGCGCGCGGCGAGAAGAAGGCGCCGTCGTTCGCGGCGCGCTTCGAGGCGCGGCTGGCGGACGGCGACGTCACGGGCGCGGCGCGCGTGGCGGCGGGCGCGCCCGGAACGCTGTTCCGGTCCCTGGACCGGCTGCTGCGCCTCGCGCCGGATTCCCGGGACGCGGTGCTCGACACGGCCGAGTCGGTGATCGACCGGGTGTCGGGACGGGTGCTGCTGTCGGTGCGGGAGCACCTGCTCAACCGCGCCGGCGAGCCCGGGCGGACGCGGCTGTTCGCCAACCGGCTCGGCCGCGGCGCCGCCGTGCCCGACACCCGCCCGCCCCTGGAGCCGGACGCGGCGGAGCGGCTCGCGGCGATGCTGGAGGACGAGATCCGGGGCCGCCTCCCGGCCGTCGGCCGCCTGGTCGTCGACCCCGACGTGCTCGACGTCGCGCTGCCGCTCAGCGGGAAGGCCGCCGGGAAGGGGCTCGGCGTCCTGCCGCGCGGGTCGGTGACCCCGGTCGACGGCGAGCTGCTGCGGTTCTTCGTCTACTGGCGGCAGCACGAGCACAGGACGGACTTCGACCTTTCCGCGCTCATGCTCGACCAGGACTACGGCAGCCCCGAATGGCTGTCCTACACCAATCTCAGCACCGTGGCGGGAGAGCATTCCGGCGATATCACCGACGCGCCCGAAGGGGCCTCGGAGTTCATCAACCTGACCCTGGCGAAAGTCAGGGCCCGGTTCGTCGTCCCGCAGGTGAACGTCTTCTCCGGGGAGGGATTCGAGGAGGTCGAGGAGTCGTTCTTCGGATTCATGCTGCGCGACGCGGAGCAGCGGGGGCGTCCGTTCGAGGCGCGGACCGTCCGGATGAAGTCGGACCTGCGCGGGCCGGGCAGGATCGCGCTGCCGCTGGTGTTCCTGCGCGGCGACGACGGCCGGTGGCGCGCCAAGTGGCTGCACCTGCACCTGGGAGGCGCGACGAACTTCAACCGGGTGGAGGACAACCGCGTGACGACGTCGACGCTGCTGCGCGGCATCGTGGAACGCCGCCACCTGACCGTCCGCCACCTGGTGGACCTGCTCGACGCCGGAAAGACGACCGTCTGGGACGGCACGGCGCCCGGCGAGCCGGTCACGTTCATCGGCCTGGAACGCCCGGACGGCCTGCACGCGGATTCCACGGTCTACACGCCGGAAAACCTGAGTGACCTGATCCCGGCCTGACTGCTAAAGTCGCCGTGCGAGGCCATGAAAGGGCTTCCTTCTCATACCTACAGATGAAACCAGCCCTTTCGCTTTCCTCGCTTCTGACAGAAACGGGCGCGCCTTCCGGCGCGCCCGTTCTGTTTCGGTCACTGGCCCGAGCCCCGCGACGCGGCCATAGCGGATCCGTGAACGAGCACCGGGCGGGAACGCGACCGGGGCGGGCGACCAGTGAGTGGCGGCGGAAGCCCCGGCATGACCGCCGTCGTCGCGGCCGGGGCCGTGCGTCACGCGATCGCGGGCTCCTCGGACCGGGCCGCTCCCTGAGGCCGCGGCAGGAACGGGACGATGGCCGTCCCGGCGGCGGTGATCGCGGCCGCGACGAGGAAGGCGGCCGCGTAACCGTCCACCAGGTCCGGCCCGGTGTGCGCGGCGGCGGTGCCGAGGACGGTGAGGCCGATCGCGCCGCCGATCGTGCGGGACGTGTTGACGACGCCCGCGACCGCGCCCGCCTCGGACGAGCTCGCGCCGCTGGTCGACGCCTCCACCAGCGGGGTCATCAGGAGGCCGAAGCCGAGGGCCATCGTCGCGCCCGGACCGAGGATCGCGGTCAGGAACGTTCCATCGGAGTCCAGCACGAGGCTCTGCCAGGCGAAGCCCGCCGCGGCCATGACCCCGCCGATGCCGGCGAGGCGCCGGGCGCCCATCCGGGCCATCAGGGGCGGCGCGAGCCGCGAGCCGATGATGATCCCCGCCGTGTGCGGCAGGAACGACAGGCCCGTCCGGACCGCGCTGTAGTGCAGGACGTTCTGCATGTAGAGCGACAGGAAGTACCACAGCGCGAAGCCCGCCATCGTCCCGACGAGGGTCGCGAGGTTGCCGACCGCGACACTGCGCAGCCGGAACAGCCGCAACTGCACGAGCGGCTCGGGAGTGCGCGCCTCGACGGCGACGAACGCGGCGAGCAGGACGACGCCGACCGCGACCGGCACCACGCCCCTCCAGCCGTGGTCCCCGGTCTCGCCGATGCCGAACGCGAGCAGGCCCACGCCCGCGGTGACGAGGACGGCCCCGGGAAGGTCGAGGCGGCGCCGCCCGGCCGCGTCGCCGTCGCCGCGCAGCCAGCGGGCGGCGACGGCCGCGACCGCCGCGCCGACCGGCACGTTGATCAGCAGCACCCAGCGCCAGCTCAGGTAGTCGGTCAGCAGCCCGCCGACGAGGCCGCCGGTCGCGCCGCCCGCGGTGCCGACGGCCGTCCACATGGCGATCGCCTTCGTCCGGGCCGGGCCCTCGGGGAACGTCCCGGTGATGAGCGACAGCGTGACGGGTGCGAGGATCGCCGCCCCGAGGCCCTGGAACGCGCGCGCGCCGATCAGCATGGCGCCGTCCTGCGCGAACCCGCCGACGAGGCTGGCGGCGGTGAACAGGCCGAGCCCGGTGATGAAGACGCGCTTGCGACCGAACAGGTCGGCGGCGCGCCCGCCGAGGAGGAGGAACCCCGCGAAGGTCAGCGAGTAGGCGTTGACGACCCACTGAAGGCCCGTCGCGCCGAGGCCGAGGCCTTCGCGGATGTGCGGCAGGGCGACGTTGACGACGGAGATGTCGAGGACGACGAGGAACTGGCCGATCGACGCGGCGAGCAGCGCGGCCCAGCCGGGGGTCCTCGCCCCGGCCGGTCGCGCCGCCGCCTCGGCGGTGAGGTCTGCGGTCATGCGTCCATGCTGGTCGCCGGGCCCGGTCGGCCGCGTCGGTCCGCGGTCCCGTCCGGTGAGGTCCGTTCGGCCTAGGACCAGGCGGCGCGCGCTGGCGGCGTCCCGGCGCGGCCCGGCGGACGCGCCGGGCCTGGCGCGGAACACCCCGGGTATGAATGAATCTCCTCGACGCAAGCGGGTACCGGATGCTTGCGCAACGAGTGCGTCACAAGGTGTTAACCCGGATGAGTCGGAAACAAAGGGACGCACGGAGGTGACCATCCGGAGGGTTGATGCGAGAGTCCGCACGCGACGAGGACATGGACAGGCTCACCGGCGACGCCCGGACCGTCCGCCAGGTGTTCGAGGCGATCCCGGCCGCCGTCGCCGGGGTCGAGAGCCCCGGCGAGTACCGCCTGGTCGCGGTCAACGCCGCCTACCGCGCGCTGGTGGAGCGGGACGAGGTGCTCGGCCGCTCCACCTCCGAGCTGTTCCCCGAGCTCGTCGCCCAGCAGCTGTTCGACCTGTTCGACCGTCCGTTCCGCACCGGGGAGACGGTGACGGCGCGCGAGTGGCGGATCCAGCTCCCCCGCGAGACCGGCCCCGACGAGGACGTCTACATCGACTGCACGATCGTCCCGCAGAAGTCCGCGACCGGGGAGGTCGTCCGGCTCGTGGCGTTCGCGCAGGACGTCACCGAGCGGGTGCGGGAGCGGCAGGCGGCGCGCCGGGCCGCCGAGGAGGGCCCGGTCGAGCCCGCCGACGTCGTCGGGGTGCTCCAGCGGCAGCTGCTGCCCGCGGGCCTGCCGATCCTGCCGGGCCTGCAGATCGGCGGCAGCTACCTGCCCGCGGGCGGCGGTTCGGCCGCGGGCGGCGACTGGTTCGACGCCGTCCCCCTGCCGGACGGCCGGACGGCCCTCGTGGTCGGGGACGTGGCCGGGCACGGCGTCGAGGCGTCGGCGGCGATGGGGCGGATCCGCGCCGTCCTCGAAGACCGGCTCGACCTCACCGGCGACATCGCCGAGGCGCTCGCCGCCGTCGACCGGCTGGCCGAACGCCTCCCGGCCGCGCGCGCGGCGACCCTGTGCGTCGCCGCCGTGGACCCGGCGGACGGGCGGCTCACGTACTGCACGGCCGGGCATCCGCCGCCGCTGCTGATCCCGTCCGCGGGCCCCGCCCGCTACCTGCGCTCGTCCGGCGGCGGACCGCTCGGCACCGGGACCGGCTTCCCGCTCGCCGAGGACCGCCTCGCCGTCGGCGACCAGCTCCTGCTCTACAGCGACGGCATCGTGCGGCGGCCGGGCCAGGAGGTCGCGGCGGGGACCGTCGAGCTGGCGGAGGTCGCCGCGGACGTCGCCGCCGGGCGGGCGCTGCGCGAGGACTGGCTCGCCGCCGTCGACCGCCTCACCACGCAGACGCTGGAACTGCTGGTCAGGACGTCCGGGCACGACGACGACATCGCGCTGCTGGCCGCGCAGCGGACCGCGCCGCACGCGCCGCTGCTGCTGGACCTGCCGGCCGAGTCGGAGGCGATCCCCGCCGCCCGCAAGGCCCTGGACGAGTGGCTGTACGACCTCGGGGCCCGCGCCGAGGACGTCATCCTCCTGCGGCACGCGATCGGCGAGCTCGTCACCAACGCGGTCGAGCACGCCTACGACGGCACACCCGGCGCCGTCCGGATCCGGGCCGAGTGCACCGGGCGCGGCGGCGTCGAGATCGAGGTCGCCGACGACGGCCACTGGCGCGAGCCGTGGCAGCCCACCGAGGACCGCGGACGCGGCCTGGCCATGGCGAGCGACTTCGCCGACGACCTGCACGTCGAGACGGGCCCGCGCGGCACGACGGCGACCGTCCGGCACCGGCTGACCCGTCCCGCGCGGCTGCTCACCCCCGGCGAGGTCACGCCGGCGCCGGACCTGTCGGACCTGCCGAACCTGCTG
The DNA here is from genome assembly GCF_040492065.1 of Actinomadura sp. NPDC000929. Classification (NCBI taxonomy): domain Bacteria; kingdom Bacillati; phylum Actinomycetota; class Actinomycetes; order Streptosporangiales; family Thermomonosporaceae; genus Actinomadura; species Actinomadura sp. NPDC000929. Next base: position 4,894 of record NZ_JBEUPA010000018.1, read on the forward strand.
CTGATCCTGGATCAGCCCTCGGAGGGGAACCCGCGGATCCGCCTGGACGGCCCGGTCGACGCCGCCACCGCCGAGCAGTTGCGCGAGGAGCTGGTCGTGCGCACCCGCGGCGGCACCATGCCCCTCACCGTCGACCTGACCGGCGTCACGCACCTGTCCAGCGCGGGAGTCGCCGTCCTCTACGAGGCCGAGATCCGCACCGACTCCCCGGGCCGCCCGTTCCTCCTGTACGCCCCTCCGGGCAGCCCGGCGCAGCACGTCATGGCGATGGTCGCCCTCCCCCACACCACGGCCGAACCCGGCTAGCGGACCTTGCGGGAGCCGCCCGCCGGCCGTCACAGAACGAATCGTTCCGCACGGAAGCGCAGATCTTCCCGGCCGGCGAGTTCGGCCGGGAAGTCGATGTTCCACCTGTCGGTGTCCCAGACCTGCGCGAGCCGGCCCTCGGACGTCACGGCATAGATCGACTTCTTGTCGCCGGCGGTCTCCCTCACGAAGACGGCGGGGGTCTGCCGGAAACGCACATCCGGCTGGTCCGTGCGCTCCGCGGGGAAGTCGACGTTCCAGCCGTCGGTGTCCCAGATCTGCACGAGACGCTCGTCGAACGTCACCGCATAGATCGACTTCTTGTCGCCGGCGACGTCCCTTCCGAATACAGCGGGATCGCCCCCGAAACGCAGACCCGACTGGCTCGTCTTCTCCACGGGGAAGTCGAGGTTCCATCTGTCGGTGTCCCAGACCTGCGCGAGCCGCCCGTCGGTGGTGATCGCGTACAACGACTTCTTGTTGTGAACGGCATCCCTTCCGAAAACGGCTGGACTTCCCTGGAATCGGAGGTCCGGGTGGCCGGCGAGTTCGGCCGGGAAGTCGATGTTGCCGCGCGTTATCTGCGCCAGCCGCCCATGGGCCGTGATGGCGTACAGCCCCACGAGACCCGCCGCGGGCAGGTCGGCCAGATCGGGGATGTCGAAAAGCGCTCCGAAGAAGGCCGGGTTTCCCGTGTAGCGTTCATTGCCCGCCGGGAACCCGAAGAAGCCGACTCGCCAGGCCGAGGAGTCCGCGACCTGGGCCATCCGGGCGTCGCTTCTCAGCCACACTATCTTCTTGCCGGCCACGGCGTTCCCGGCCAGTGCGGCAGGAGTCCCGTCGTCGAAACGCAAGCCCGGCTCCCCCGCCAGGTCGGCGGGGAAGTCGAGATTCCATCTGTCGGTGTCCCAGATCTGCGCGAGCCGCCCGTCGTCCGTCACGGCGTAGAGCAGCTTCTTGTTGTTCCCGATCTCTCTCGGGATGACCCCTGGCGCGGTTTTGAAGCGCAGGCCCGGCTGGGCCGTGCCGTCGAGCGGGAAGTCGACGTTCCATCTGTCGGTGTCCCAGATCTGTGCGAGACGACCGTCGGCAGTGATCGCGTACAACGATTTCTTGTTGTGAACGAAATCTCTCACGAAAAGCGTTACGGGCGCCATCTCCGCCGCCTCCCATGCCCGCCTCGACCGAGGGTGGGCGCATTGGATCATGTCTCTGGAGTTCAGGGCATGTCCGCAAGCTATCCCGGCTCCGGCGCGGAGGAGAAGACTCTAAAAGCCATTCTTGGGCCGCCATGCGGGGGAAATCTCCCTACCGCGTCCGTCGCCGACCGGTCCGAGGGAGACGCCCTAGTCGACCACGTTCACCGTCAGGGGCCCGACCCGGTACGTCCCGGGCCGCGGCCGGAGGGCCTCGGCGACGGCGCGGGCCACTCCGTCCGGCATCGTGATCTCCAGTGCCTCGCCGGTGCGGGAGTGGCGGAACTCCCGCCCCGGGAGGAACACGACGGGCTCCCCCGGACCGCGCAGGATCAGCGGGTTCCCGTGCGGCAACCGCCCCGGCAGCACCTTGGTGAACTGCGAGACGTGCTGGACGCCGAGCTCCAGCGTGACCCCGTCCGAGGTGTCGGCGGCCAGCCGCTGGAAGAACAGGAACCCCGTCCCGGCGCCCTCCCGCGCCGAACCCTCGCGGACCGCCCGCGCCACGTCGGGCAGGTCCGCCAGCGACATCCGGCCGAGGTCGGTGATCAGCATCGGCAGGTGCGGGGCCATCGCCTCCACGAGCCCGTCCACATGCCACGCCTGCGCCGCGTGCAGCTCGTCGGTGGTGAGGCCGACGAACTGCAGGAAGGTGATCTCCCCCAGCTCCGTCCGCGCCCGCCCGAGCTCCGGGTCCAGCACCAGCCCCCCGGCCCGGACCTCGGAGTCCGGGCGCTCGGGGTCGAGCGGGTCGGGCAACTCGATGTAGTGCCCCACCTGGAAGTCGTTGCCGCTCCTCACCACGTACGACGCCAGGTGCTCCAGCTGCGCCAGCGCCCAGTTCGGCGCCTCCGTCTCCTCCGGCCGCCGCGGCACCCGCAACGTGAACTCGTACCCGCGCTCCTCGTACGGCGCCGTCAGCGCGTACCCGACGAGATGCCAGTGCGGAACGGGCTCGTCCCGCGGATAGATCGCGATCGTGTTGGTGACGAACCGGCCCATCGGCATCGGCCCGGCGGGCCGGTACGGCATGGGAGCGTCCCACTCCAGCCGCGCCGCGTCCCCGTACCGCGCCTTGAGCACGCCGTCGATCGCGTTCCACCCGTCCAGATTGAGCATCCTGTTCCCTTCGTCGATCTACGCCCCCTACCGACGCGCCAACCTCGCCCGGGGTTCAACCGTCCGGCAGAAAACCGCGCACGGCGGCGGCCTTCTGCCGGACGAGGCTCACTTGACCTTGTAACTCCACCTGTTCCCGCCCCGGTAGAACTTCTTGACAGAAGCGCCGGGCCGGACGACCTCATAGAGGTTGCCTCTGCACTTCATATCGATGTACACCCAGAGGCGCTTGCTGGAGCGATTCTTCATCGATCTGAACGGAGTGCCGTGGTAACAGGCCCCGCGCCTGGCCGGGCTGCGGCCGGGGTCTCCCTTTTCTTGGGTCACTTTGCCTTCCGAAGGCTAGAAAAGAGAAGGCGATCCCCTTCAGGGCCCTAGGGCCCTATCAACGGAGCCGGGGGCCCTATCGGCCCCCTCGGCGTTCACCGGGTCGGGGGGCGCAGGCCGTCCAGGATCAGCTGGGCGATGCGAGCTGATCGGTCCGGGTCGGTTTCCGCGCCGGCGTGGCGGATCGCGGCGAAGGCGCCGGCGACCAGGGCCATCACCTCGTCGGCGGTGACGTCGTCGCGCACCGTTCCGGCCGCGTGCGCGCGGCCGAGCAGGTCGGCCACGTGGCGGGTGAGGTCGGCCGCGACGTCCGGGGCGGCGGTGCGCAGGTCGAACTCGGCGGCCGCGAGCGCGCTCTTCACGGCCGCGTTCTCGGCCCCCGCGGCCACCATCCGGGCCAGCAGCGTGAAGACGGCCTCGGGGTCGCCGGCGGCGGCGAGCGCCTCCGCCTCCGCCGTCAGCCCTTCCAGCATGTCGATCGCGACGGCGAGGTACAGCTCCTCCTTGGCCGGGAAGTGCCGGTGGACGGTGCCGGGGCCGACGCCGGCGCGGCGGGCGATCTCGTCGAGCGAGACGCCCAGCCCCTCCGTCGCGAACAGCCGCTGAGCGGTCCGCAGGACCCGCTCGCGGTTGCGGCGCGCATCGGCCCGCAGCCCCCGGTCGCGCCGCGGGACCGCCGAGGGCTCGGAGTCAGGTGGCCGTCTGGACATGTCGCCCCCCAGCCTAACCGGGGCGCCGCACCGGATCCTCCGCGATCCGCCGGACCGCGGCTCAGGGGAGGCGAAAGGACGCACCAGTCGTTTGCCGGGAAGGCCGCGCTCGGCACGGTAAGACCCACGGCCGTGGAGAACCACGAGCCATCGACAAACAACCCCGGTGCACGTGCCAGGCACGCGCACCTCGACCAAAGAGGGAATCCGACATGGACAGGTTCTTACTGATCTCGCGGGACACGTTCCGGCGGATCTCGACGAAAGCGCGTCTGCCGATCTCGCTCGCCCTGGGCGTCGTCACCGGTGCGGTCGTCGGCGGCCTCATCGACGGCCTGGACTACCTCGCCTTCATCGCCGACCTCCACCACCGCCACGAGATCGACGCCTTCGCGTTCCGCTACCTCGACTTCCTTCTCAACCGCGTCATCGAGGGGGCCGGCATCGGCGCCGTCTGCGGCCTCATCGGCACCCTCGGCGTCGTCATCGGCACCCTCGGCGCCTTCACCCGCCCCGGCGTGCGGAAGATCGTCCTCCGCGTCGCCGGTGGTGCCGTGATCGTCGGAGTCGTCGCCTGCATCGGGTTCGTCGCCCTGGCCGCCATCGGCATCGCCGTCCACGGCCCGGTCGGCCCTCAGGGCTTCGTCTCTCCCGGCGACTTCCTCATCAGCCTCTGCAGCTGCGCTGCTGGGCTCGTCGCCGGTGTCGCCCGCACCGACGACTGACTCACCCGCGGGCCTGGCACCCACCAGGTCTCGCTCACCGGGGGGCCTGGCCTGCCAGGCCCCCCGTACCGTCTTCTTCCGTCCCGGCCGAACGCTCGGGAGGGCCGCCGGTCAGCGGGCGGGGTCCTGCTTGATCTGGTCGATGAAGTACGGCTTCATGGCGGGATAGTAGGCGTCGAAGTCCGGCTCGGGGGAGCCGTCGCGCGCGGCCACGAGCCTGTCCAGGTAGTACTCCCAGCCCGGACCGTTCTCCCCGATCTGCTCCTCCTTGTCGAGATGCTCCACGAACCGCAGCTGGGTCGAGCCGTCCTCTTCGGACAGCAGCAGCTCGATGCGCCAGGTACCGAACTCGTCCGTCGCCGAGAGGGCCAGGCGCCGCGGAGGCTCGCATGCCTCGATGCGCATGTCGCACCACGGCGCCTGGTCTTCGAACGCCATCTGAACCTGGATCGTCCGGCCCGGCGCGGCGTCGCCCTTCCATGGGCCGAACCAGCGCGCCGTGCGCTCGGGCTCGGTGACGCTGGCCCAGACGTCCTCGACGGATGCCCGGAACGACCGGGTCAGGACGAGATCACTTCCCGTCGCGCCGCGAACCAGCCTGCCGGTGGGTCGGGGATTCATGCGGTGTTCTCCTTCTTCTCGTCGGAGGTGCTGGAGACGCGGCGTTCTCGGCGGGTCCGATGGACCTCGGTCTCCAGCGCGTCGAAGCGGTGCGTCCAGCCGTGGGGTTGGACGAACTGGGCGAGCCACGCGGAGAGCGGGGTCAGCTGCGCAGGATCGATCTCGTAGAGCCGTTCCCTGCCGACGAGTTCGTCCCGTACGAGACCGCTTTCCCGGAGCACGCGCAGGTGACGGCTCACCGCCGGCCTGCTGATCTCGAAGTGTCCGGCGATCTGCCCTGCCGTGAGCCGCTCACCGCGCAGCATGACCAGGATCTCCCGGCGCACCGGGTCCGCGATCGCTCTCACCACGTCGTCCACGGTGAAAGCGTAACCTACAGGTTACGCTTTTGCCACCGGCCCCATCGCGGCGAAGCACAACCGGGGCGCCGCACCGGATATCGTGGGGGCTAACCGGGGCGGCGCACCGTTTAGCTCCGCGCCGCTCGTCACGTACCGGCCACGAGGAGACCGCACCGATGACCATCCGCGAGGACGCCGGCGCCCTGGTGCGACGGATGCAGGAATGCTTCAACAGCCGGCGGTTCGACGAGGCCGCCGCTCTGCACACGCCCGACTTCTTCAGCCACCCCCTCGGCGCCGGGATCGAGGCGGGCACGGCGGCCTGGCGTGTGCTCGCCGCCCGCTTCCCCGGCATCCGGGTCGTCGCCCAGGACATCCTGGTCGACGGCGACAGGGCCGCCGTCCGTTCGGCCGTCGAGGGCCTCGCCCTCCCCGATGGCGCCGCGCGCCCCGAACTGTTCGAGATCTTCCGCTTCGAGAACGGCCGCTTCGCCGAGATGTGGGGCGCCAGCACCGGTTTCCCGACCGCCACCAGCCCCGAGGACCTGCTCACCTGACGCGCCGACGGCGACCGACAGCGGCCGGTTCCGCGACTCGTCCGGCGAATTGCGGTACAGCACAGTTGAGTGGTGTTGCCGGGCTTGACGTCGAGCGGCTGGGGGGCTTACTGCTGTGCGCAGGCTGAGATACGCGGGGCACGTTCTGCTCGGGGCGTCGCTGACGGTCGTGATAGGCGTGGCGATCAACCAAGTCCTCAACGACAACAAGCTGAGCTGGAGTTGGGGATACTTGGCGCTGGTGGCCACGGTCTTAGGCGCGCTGGTCGAGGTCGCCCCGCAAGCGGCCGCGCCCTCCCAGGAAACGGCCGCTTCTCCTCCCCCTTCGAGAGGGCGGAGGAGACGGTCACGACGCGGGTATCTGCGGCGGATGCGTTCGGCGGTCGACCAGATGGAGACGATAGGGCTGGTCACCCAGGCCGAGTACGTGCTGCGGACCCGCCAGGTCTACGTCGACGTGATGCTGCGGCCGAGGCCGGTGGCCGACACGGTCACGGACACCGGCATCGGCTCCGTCTCCTCCACGGAGGCCGGGCGGCGCGCGTCGCTGGCGTCCTTCCTCACGCCGGGGCGGGTGCTCGCGGTCCTCGGCGCCGCAGGGTCCGGGAAGACGACACTGGCCCGCTACACCGCCCTGGAGATGGCGGAGCGGCGGGAGCCGTGGCGCCGGCGCCACGGGCTGCTCCCGGTGCTGCTCTATCTGCGCGACCACGCCGAGGCCATCGCGGACGGAGAGCCCGAGGGGCTCGCACAGGTCGCGGTGACCGCGCCTTGGCTGGACGGCGCCGTCTCGGCCGAGTGGCTGGACGAGCGGCTGCGGCAAGGCCGGTGCGCGGTCCTGCTGGACGGCCTGGACGAGGTGGCCGACACCGGGGACCGCGGCCGCGTGGTGCGGTGGGTGGAGGACCAGATCAGCCGCTACCCGGCCAACGCCTTCGTGGTCACCTCCCGTCCGCTCGGGTACGACGCCGCCCGGCTGTCGCGCGCCGACGTCCTCCAGGTGCAGCGGTTCACCAACCAGCAGATCCGCGACTTCCTGCACGCCTGGTACCGGGCCATCGAGCGGCGCGCGCGGCACGGCGATCCGGAGGAGATCGACCGGATCGCGGCGCTGGCGGCCGACGACCTGTTCCGGCGGATCAGCGGCCGTCCCGTGCTCGCCGACCTGGCCGCCAACCCGCTGCTGCTCACCATGATCGCGAACGTGCACCGGTACCGCGGCAGCCTCCCCGGCAGCCGCGTCGCGCTCTACGAGGAGGTGTGCCAGGTACTCCTCCACCGCCGCCAGGAGGCCAAGAGGCTCCCCGACTGCGACGTGGACGGGCTGAGCGGGGACAAGAAGGAGCGCATCGTCCAGGAACTGGCCTGGTACATGATGCGGCGCGAGCTGCGCGACATCGAGGCCGAAGAGGCCGAGCGCGCCGTCCAGGCCGTGATGGCGCGGACCGCGCCGGACGTCACACCCGCTGCCTTCCTGCTCCATGTCAAACGCAGCGGCCTACTGCTGGAGCACCAGTACGGCCGCTACGGTTTCGCGCACCTCACCTTGCAGGAGTACCTCGCCTCCATGCGCGTGCCCGCGCACGCGTCCCGGCGTGAACTCCTCATGGACAATGTCGGCAATCCCTGGTGGCGGGAGGTGACGCTCCTCTGGGCCGCCCGTGCCGACGCCAGTCCCGTCGTCGAGGCGTGCCTGGCCGATCGGACGGTCCCAGCGCTCAACCTCGCCTATGCGTGCGCGGAGGAGGCCCGCGAACTCGACCCCGCCCTACGCGCGCGACTCGACCGGCTGCTGCGGTCGGAGAACCGCGACCCCGAGGAGATCCGGCTGCTGGACGGAGTCACCGCGGCCCGGGCCCTCCAGGACGCCCATGTTCTGGAGGACGGCACCCGGCTCTGCGCCCATCCCGTCCCGGACGACCTCTGGAGACGCTTCGCCGCCCGCACCGAGGACCGTCACGCGCCGGACAACGCGTCCGGCGATCTTTGGACGAAGGACATCAAGGCCTTCCTCACCTGGCTCAACGGCCTGTTCGGCGACGGCACCGCCTACCGCCTGCCCACGCCGGCCGAGGCGCGCCAGGCCCTCGACCGCGACCTCTACCCCGGGGCCACCGGCGGCGCCGGGGCGGTCCTCTACGCCGCGGACCAGGACTGGGCCCGCCCCAACGGCCAGATCCATCTCATCTCCTCCCCACCGGATGCAGCTCCGCACTGGCCCACCCGGAAGCAGATCGACTCCTACCCGGCCCTCATCATCGAGCAGACCCACCTCCTCTTCCGGCTTCTCACGCCCGCGGCGCCGGCCGTCCTCCCCGACCTGCTGGCCTTCGCGCGCCCCCGCGACCCCAGCCGGGCCGAAGACCGGTTGCTGGAGGCGCTCGACCTGGCCTTCGATCTCACCTTCGCCAGTGAGCGCGTCATCGACGCCGCCCGCGGCCGCCTCAGCGAGCGCGCCGCCGACCTCGGCTTCGACGCTCTTCCCGACCAAGTCGATCAGCGTGCCATCGCCGGCCTCCGCGACCGCGCTCTCGGCCACGCCACCGCGCTCGGCCGGGAACTCGGCCGCGATCTCGCCTCCGGTCACCGATGGTTGTCCTTCCACAACGGGACCGTTCTCGCCTCTCTGGCCGGCACTCTCTTCGAGGTCGTTCACCAGCAGTCCCACGACATCGTTCGGGACCACCCCTCCCTTGATGCCCTCGCCCTCAGAAGCCGCTCCGTCCACCCATTCACCCCCGCCCTCGCGCTCGGCGGCCTCGACGTGGCCCTGATAGACGATCTCGACCGCGCCATGGCCGCCGCGCGCAAGCTCGCAGACGCCGTCAGGCGACGCTCTACCAGCGGCCGCGTCGGTGCCGTCGCAGAGGAGATCGCCACGCGCATCCAGCGGCTCCACGCCGAGAGTTTCCGTAGTTCCGGTCCCCTCGTCCCCATCAGGAACTCCACCATGGTCGGCGGCGGCGCCAACTCGCGGGACACGGGCATCGATCACGTCCTCCACGTCCTCCGCGTCCTTCACCGACTTGCCGGTTCGGCGGAAGCCCTGCACGATCTCGACACCGACGACGGACCGGTCCCGGCCCTCGCGAACGAGCTCCACCAGGCCCTGGACCGCGCCCGCGACCACGCCCTTTTCCTTGCCGAGTTCAAGGACGGCGAGCCTGGTCTCCGCGCGCCTGACTTCACTGCGGAAGAGCTCGTGAAAGACCTGATCCTGGCGCGTCTCATCTTCGCCAACGAGCTGGGAACGAAGGGGATGGACGTCGTGGCGAGCACGGCTCGGGCGTGCCTCTCACTGCGAAACGCGTTCGCGGCACCCGGGCCCCGGCACACGGGAGAGTCTCCGAGGCGCAGGATCGGATGGACGATGGCCTCGTTCATCCGCGACGAACTGCCCTCCTCCGCCACCTACCCGCCCGCCCGTGACCCGGAAGTGGTCCTGAAGGACGCCCTGCACCGCGCGAACACGATCGACGCGAAAGAGGCCACGGACCTGATCGGCAACGCGATGCGACTTGCCGCGCCTCTCTGGGAACGGACACGCCCCAGCACGAGAAGCAGCGTGGTGTTGGCGGTCACCTCGCTTCTGGGCGCACTTATCGCCAACGAAGAAGAGAGAGCGGACGAGGAGCTCGCAAGCCATCTCTCAAGTGCCCTGAACGGGCTCATCGCGTTGACGCCGGACTCGGACATCCCTGCCTCCGACGAGCCGCCCTCGGGCAAGCTGCTGGTCCTGGCACGAGCCTGACCGCGATCGACAGGCATCGCGGTCAGCGACTCCGCACCCCTGCTTGTACGCGTTTACCCGGATGTCCGTCCCGCTCGACATCAATTACTCTACGTATTCGAACAGGAACTTTAAGTGATGGCGCTGTCGTCCGACGTGCACGCGCACCGCACCCGGACGACTGACGCCATCCGGACTCCGACTAAGGACATGCCATGATCGCGAGCACGCGACTCGCTGTGGCCGCACTCGCGGCCGCGGCGGCCTCCTTCGCGGGGCTGACCCCCCTGACCGCTCTTCCCGCCCACGCCGCCCCGACCGTCCAGGCCGTCGGGCAGGCCGGCAAGAGGATCGTCTGCTCGACGTACCGGTCCTCGGACGGCAAGCGCATCGGCGTCAACTGCGACGCGGGCCGCTACTACGTCGTCGGCACGGCGTGCGGCCCGGGACACTGCACCACCATCGGCGGACCCGTCGTGGACGCTCCCGCGATCTCCTGGGCCTACGCGGGCAGTGGCTACTTCGGCGGCGACATCCGCGCGGTCTTCGTCTGATCCGCGATCGGTCCGCACCGCCGGAGCCACGGCTCGATCGGCGCTCAGGGCCGCGCTCGGTACGGTAGGTCCCAGAACCGTGGCCAAGCCACGAACGCTCAACAAACGACCTTGGTGCACGTGCCAGGCACGCGCACCCCGACCCAAACAGGGGGCAACACCATGAACAAGCCTCAGTTGGTCTCGAACGCAGTGGGCGCCCTCGCCGGAGCGATCCTGGGAGGCGTCATCGAGGGGCTGAACTTCGCCGTCTTCCTCGCCGACCACCACCGCACCGGGGCCGACCCCTTCGAGTCCGGCGACTTCGACTACCTCGCCCTCAAGGCCATCGTCAGCGTCGTCGTCGGCATCATCGGCGCCGTCGGCGGCGTCTTCCTCAGCACCTACGACGGCCCTGAGACCCCCGGCGGACGGAAGCTCTTCATCCGGATCTCCGCCGGCATCGTCATCGCGGCCGTCGCGGGCTGCGTCGTATGCGTCGTCGTCGCCGCCTCCGGCGGCGTCGTCGTCCCCATCACCGGGTCCCTCGGAGCAGGCGCACTCTCCAGCAACCTCGGGATCGTTCTCACCACCATCAGCGGCATGGCCGCGGGAGGCGTGGTCGGTACCGTCCGCGCCGTCCGCGCCGCCAACTGACCCACCTGCGAAGCCCGGTACCCCCGGGCCTCGTTCGACGGGGAGCCTGGCACTGCCAGGCTCCCCGTTCTCGCCGCTTACACGCGAGGCTGGTCAGCGGGCCGAGTCCTGTTTGATCTGCTCGATCAGACTGGCGAACTGGACGCTGGAGAGCGTGAGGTGTCCCCCGCCCGGGTCCTTGCTGTCCCGCACCCCGATCCCCACCCCTGGCGCAAGTCGTCCCAGCTCAACACAAGCCTTGTCGTCGACGCCGCCGCTGTGCGTGCTTTTTCGCCACTGGACGATCATGCGTACATCTCCAAGTATTTCTTGACGATCTCGCGCGAGCCATCCTCCGAGAGGGCCTTCACGCCGATACGCTCAAATTTATCCCCCATCTGACGAACGTCGCTCGGCGATTCGATCAGGCGGCCTCCGCCCTGGGCGCCCGCGTAGGCGACATCACGGGTCTCCAAGCGCATGATCTGCAACGATCCGTCCACGCCAACGGTCGCGCCCGAAGCGAAAGGAACGATCCGCAGGCTGACATGGGACTCATCAGCCATCTTCAACAGGTGGCGAAGCTGCTCCGCCATGACCGCCCTGCCCCCGACGAGGCGAGCCATCACACCCTCGTCCATGATCACCCAGAGGTCCGGAAAGTCTTCCCGATCAAGGATGGCGGCCTTGCGCTGCGCACGCTCGACCATCTCGCCTTCGACGTCTCTCGTGGACCCGGCCTCCACGAGGGCGCGCGTGTATTCCTCGGTCTGGAGCGCAAGGGGTACCGCTTGACCGTGATAGGCCCTGATGGCCGAAGCCTGCTTCTCGTACTCGGAGTACTGCCGGAACCAGTTCGGGTCATGCGCCAAACGGGCAAACCATAGCAAGAGCTGCAAAAGTTTCCCAGTTCCGTAGTACTCATCCAGCTTGGCTACATGATCTTCCTGGGGGCGCTGCCGACCTGCCTCCATATTGCAAACAGACGACCTGGCCACTCCGATGATCTTTCCGACCTGAGTGAGAGACAGGCCAGCCTTCTCGCGAAGGAACCGCAGATAGAAGGCCAGGAAATGATAGATCGACAGCCTCGGCTCGATCGGGTCCCGAACGATCGGCATGACAACTCCTGTTTGGATTCGTTTGGCTGTACATCCGAACCCTAGAACTGCAAGTGATCCTTGTCACAGGAAATCAAAATCTCGGACAAGGACGGGGACGATCGTGATGACGGCGACCGGAGATCTACTCATGCCCCTTATGGGCACACCGTCCGCAGTGGGGCTGGCTCGCACCCTTGTGGACGCGAGAATCCGCAATTGGAGCTATTCACACATTCTCGACAATGCGCTTCTCGTCGTCTCGGAGCTCGTCACGAACGCGGCCCGGCAGACGCCGCACAAGGAGATCCGCCTCCAGCTCAGCCGGGACGCGCACGGCATCGTCATCGCCGTCTGGGACGCCGACTTCGCCCTCCCCCAGGCCAAGCCGATGAAGGAACTCACCCTCGAAGATCTCGACCTCTCCCATGAGGCGTTCGACGACAACGGCGGCTGGGGCCTTCACATCGTCCAGGCGCTGTCGAGCCAGTGCGGCGTCACGGGAGACCCGGCCGGCGGCAAGTGGATCTGGTCGCGCATCCACCCCTGACCTGTCCGGGCGATGCCGGATGCGCGGCGCGCCGCCCTCCGTGAAGCCATGCACCGACTCGCCCGGGTCACCGACCGATCGCGAGACGCGGTACAGGCCGCGCCGGGCGTTGCCGGGAGGGTTTCGCTCGGCACGGTAGAAGCCCAAGAACCGCCATTGACCACTGGCGGTCGTACAAACAACCCGGTGCACGTGCAAGGCACGCGCACCCCGACCCAAACAGGGGGAAACACCATGAACAAGCGCCTGTTGAGCTTGCTCGCTCTGGGCACCGGTGGCGGCGCCCTCGTCGGAGCCGTCATCCAGGGCCTGGACTACGCCGTCGTCCTCGCCGACATGCAGCACCACGGGCGAGACCCCATGGAGTCCGGTGACTTCGGCTACCTCGGCGCCAAGATCATCACCGGCATCCTCATCGGCGCCGGCTGCGGCATCTTCGGCGCCTGCCAGAGAGCCTTCACCGCCTTCGACATCGCCGACGAGCGGAAGGTGACCATCCACATCGCCGGCGGTGTCGTCTTCACCGGGGTCGCCGCCTGCGTCGCGAGCATCGTCATGGCCGCCTTCGGCCTGCCCCTCGCCGACGTCCTCGACCCCATCGATGACGCCGGCGTCCGCGGCGCCTTCAGCGGCATCTGCAGTTACGCCGCGGGGATCCTCGTCGTCGCCCTCGACACCGACGACTGACTACTCACGGCCCGGCACACGCCAGGCCGAGCTCGCCGGGGGCCTGGAATCACCAGGCCCCCGTTCGCTTGTGACGCCGGAACGCTCAGCCGGTTCGGGTGCGGAGGCTTCTCGCCAGGGTGGGGATCATCACCGTCGCGGGGAGGAGGTGCAGCCCGAGGAGGGCCGTGGTCGTGGCGGTGTCGGCCCCGGCGAGGAAGGGCGGGACCAGCGAGATCACCGTCAGTGACACCGCCGTCCACACGAATCGCTCGGCGGGGCGCGCGCTCCAGCGAAGGAGAGCGAGGGCGATGCCCATGCCCACGACCGAGAAGAAGCCGGTCACCACGGCGAACCCGGGCAACGGAATCGACTCGCCGCCATCGGGGATCTCGAAGTCGACGCCGGCGGCCTGGGCAAGCGCGGCGGCGAGGGTCGTGGCCGCCATCGCCGCGAGCGTGGCGACGAAGCCGGTGACGACGAGGCGGCGGATGCGGCTTGTCCGGCCCGAGGTCCGGCCTGCGACGGCCCCGGTGTCATTCATGTTCATGTCGTTTCTCCGCATTCGGTAACGGGCGTACGGGGTGTGGTGTCCGGCAGGTGACGGCCCTGGCTCCGGGGTGACGACGCGCACCCTCGCCGTGCGACGGCCGGGGTTGCGCAGGGCGCGGACGCCGGTGCCGCGGAGCCAGAACCCGGCGTCGCGTCCGAGGACCGGTCCGGGCTCGCCGTCGCGCAGCTCCAGCTGCACCCGCCCCTGGGTGACGACGAGGAACGCGTCGCGCCACTCCGCCGCGACCACCGCGACCCGCCCGCCACCGCGCAGCGCGAGCGTTCGCACCGGGACTACTCCGTCCCGACCGCCGGCAGGCGCTCGGGCAGCCCGAGACTCGGGAACCGGTCGTCGTGGAAGGTGACGATCTCGGTGATCGCCCCGCCGGTGACGCGCAGGACGTCGATCGTCAGCGGCAGGTACGCGCCCTCCCGCTCCCGCCAGAGATAGAAGGCGACGGCGGGCTGCCGGTTCACGGAGGTCTGGACGGCGCGCAAACCCGTCAGGTGCTCGAAGCCGTCCTCGACCCAGTCCTTCACCACCGCGTCGCGGCCGGCGTTCAGGCCCGGCGTGGGCGGCATCGAGCAGCGGACGTCGTCCCGCAGCAGCGCGGCGAGCCCGTCGACGTCCGTGGCCACGCTGGCGTCGGTGAAGCGGCGCACCAGCTCGCGCGTCCCGGCGTCGTCCTCGCCGCCGGTCCAGTCCTGCCGCTCGGCGGGGAGGTGCTCCCGCATGCCGGCACGGGCCCGCTGCAGCATGCTGTTCACGGAGTTGACGGATTTCCCGAGGAGCTCCGCGACGTCCTTCGCCGGCCAGCCGAGCACGTCCCGCAGGATCAGCACGGCCCGCGGGCGCGGCGCCAGATGCTGGACCGCGACCAGGTACGCCAGCTCGATCGTCTCCCGCGCGACGGCGACGGCCTCCGGCTCGTCCGCGTCGCCCGCGGGCAGCTCGTCGAGCAGCCGGTCCGGGTAGGGCTGCAACCACAGCACCTCACCACCGGTCGCGGGCTCCGGGCGGCGCTTGGCGAGCAGGTCCAGGCAGGCGTTGGTGGCGATCCGGTACAGCCAGGCCCGGAACGTCGACCGCCCCTCGAAGGTCTCCCGGCGGCGCCAGGCCCGCAGGAACGTCTCCTGCACGGTGTCCTCGGCGTCCTCGAACGACCCGAGCATCCGGTAGCAGTGCACGTGCAGTTCCCGCCGGTGCCGCTCCGCCAGCCCCGTGAACGCCGGCTCGTCGACCTCGCCCAGCCCGCTCACGCCCGGCTCCTCCGACCGCGTGTCCGCACCCATCACGTCATCCTCCCCCTCGTCGTGTCCTGTCACAGGTATGACGGCCCCGGACGCGACAACTCATCACCAGGGCCGGTCGGCGCGGCTCCGGATCGGCGCTCTCATCCGAGAGCGCGCTCGATCGATTGCCGGGAGGGCGATGCTCGGCACGGTAGGACCCAAGCATCGTGGTGGGACCACGAGCGCTCGACAAACAACTCGGTTGCCCGTGCAAGGCACGCGCACCCTGACCCAAAGAGGGGAACACGATGAAAAAGCGTCAGCCGCTCTGGAGGACGGTTCGGCAGAGTTCGACGGACCTGTACCGGCGGGCCACGGCGAAGAGGATCCGAGTGATCTCGATCGTCATCGGTGCCGTCTTCGGCGCCGTCGTCCAGGGCATCGCCATGGGGGTGAGCTGGATGGGGGCCGCCGGCTCCACCGACCTCGACCTTCTCGTCTCCGGTGCCATCCTCGGCGCCCGCTACGGCCTCATCTCCGGCGTTTGCGGCGTCCTGATCGGCGCTTGCGCCCCCGGCACGGCCGACCAGCGGGAGGCGGCCTCCCGCACCGCCGCCCGCATCACCACCGTCGGAGTCGCCGTGAGCTTCGTCATGGCCGCCTTCGGCATCGCCGGCCTCGACATCGCCAAGGGGCACCCCACCTTCTGGCTGGCTCTGCCCGTCTTCTGCGGCGTCGGCACGGGCATGGTCGTCGGCATCCGCGACGCCGTGGCCGTGACCAAGGCCGCGGCCGACGTCTGACCCACTCGCAGGGCCTGGCACCGGCCAGGTCCAGTTCTCGGGGGGCCTGGCACTGCCAGGCCCCCCGACGTCCTTTCCGCGCTTCTCGTCGTCCCCCACTCGTCGGCGACGCGGCGTCACTTGTGGCCCGGCCTGCGGAAAGTGGGTCTGGTGGCGCATCCGCCCGTGTCCTTCCCCCCGAACATCGAGTACGCGGCGTGCCGCCGCCCTGGGGAGGGGTCATGACGGCGGCACGCCGCGCTCACGGACGAACGCGACGGCGCCTGAACAGACGGCGCCCCGGCCGCATCTAACGTTCGGGTCGACTCCACTGCACGGATTCGGCCAGATCATGCACCATGGTCCCGGGCCCATCCGGGCCGGTGTTTCGGACGTCCACAGCGACACCCCTGAGGAGCCCTTGGTGACAGGTCCCGGTGGTCCGTCATGGGGACCCGGCGGGCACAGACCGCCCCCGATTCCGCCGCACAGTCAGCCGCCTCATCCCGGATACGGGGCACCGCCGCCCCACTATCAGCCTTACCCGCCTTACCCGGGGCGTCCCCACCCGCCGCAGCCTCCGCCCCCGCACCCGCCGTATCCGCCCCCGGGATACCAACCGCCCCCGGGATTCCAGCCGCCCCCGCCGCGTCCGCCGTCGCGGATGGGACGGGGCATCCGGAAGGTGAACCCGTTCCGCGTCGCGCAGAAGGCGTTCCGGCCTTCGCGGCCGGACCTGATCGTCGACGCGCGCGTCCGGAAGCTGCAGGTCCTCCGCGCCTGGGCGGGCATCGTGGTGACGGTCGCCGTGGCCGCCGTCTACAGGGTCACCGCCCCCAAGGAACTGGCGAGCGAGCGGTTCGGCGACGCCTGGATCAACGTCCTGATCCTCACGTGCGTCCTGCCCCTGGTCGTCGGGGGCTTCGTGGTGGCCGCCCGGCCGCCGAACCGCGGCGCGTTCGCGCGCCGGCTCCGCTACCCCCTGATCGCGGTCGGCGCGATGTTCGGCTCCATGTTCACGTTCGTGCTCGCGGCCGTCCCCGATCTGGAAGGTGTGCGCGACGCGGCCGGGCCGGTGGTGATGGTCCCCGTGGGCGTGGTCCTCTTCCTCTGGATGCTCCCCTTCACCCTCTACGGCATCGTCCTCTCCCTGACCAACGTGTTCCGGACGGCCGACATCCACGAGCTGGTGCCGCCCCTGGTGAGCGTGGCCGCGTCCTGGGTGATGGCCGTGGTGAACGTGTTCGACGACTCCTTCAAGGGAGTTCCGAACCTCCTGGCCTTCGCGCTGATACTGGGAGCGCCGGTGACGGTGTCGGCCCTCGCCTACTACGAGGTGCGCAGGCTGCGCCTCCTGCACAGCATCACCTTGCGCAACACACTGCTGCGCTGACTCAGCGGGATTCCTCCCACCCGTGGACGCTGAACGCCTCCCCGCGGCCGATGGCTGCGAGGACCTGCGCGCAGTGGGGAATCAGGTCAGGCGGTGGCTCCGCCGGATCGATCCACAGCGCTTCCGAGGCCTTGTCGGGTTCGGCCGCGCGCGGTTCGCCCGCCCAGTTCCGAAAGGTGAACCAGTAGTCGCTGACGGCATGGCAGGGGCCGGGCAATGACGCGGCGGTGCGGTGCATGACATGGCTGAACACGGCATCGTCGCGATGCAGCGTCACGCCGGTCTCCTCCCATGCCTCGCGGATCGCCGCCGCCAGGACGTCTTCGCCGGGCTCGATGCGCCCGGCGGGCGGGCACAGCCAGCCGTCGCGGTAGCCGGTGTTGAAGCGGCGCAGCATCAGCACCGCCCCGTCGTCGCGCCGCAGCAGGACGTGCGGCGCGATGAACGAGCCGTGCCAGCCGTTCGCGGGCATCGCGGCCACCTCGCGGCCGGACACGACGCCGAGCCGCCTGGCCAGGTGCTGACCGGCCTGTTCAGGGCCTCCGGCCAAGTCGACCATGGGCACGGCGGCGGACAGGATCACGTCGGCCAACTCGTCCAGGACGTCCGCGACGGTCTTGTGGACGCCCTTGCGAGGATTGCCGCCGGTCATTCCCAGATAGGCCTCGACGACCTCGCCGACCTCCTCGGCGACCTTCATCACCAGCGCGTGCGTCGGCACTTCAGCAAGGTAACCGCCCCGGATCCGCGCGGAATCGGCCCAGAACCCACCGCAGGGCTCAGCCCCATCAACGTTCACCACGCCGCGACCCTAGACCGCCCGGCACCCCCGCACCCCCGTTTCTCGAACATCTGGTCGAAGGTCGACCCCGCAGCGATCGGGCGGGGTCACTCCGGCGGTGGGGTGAGCTTGGCGGCTATGGCGTAGTCGATCTGGATGTCCTGGTAGGTGGTGTGGGACTCGACCTTGTCCGGGAGGTTGGTGCGGGCGCTTCCGGAAGCGGACTCGTCGGACGAGCCCTCGGTGAACGTCACCGAGACGTCGGGGACCACTTCGAAGCGGAGTTCGTCGGCCTTCACCCTGGCGGTGAAGAGGATGTCCGCCGTGCTCTGGATCTCTGCGTCCGGGAGGTCGCCGGGGCTCATGAGCGCGTGCCTTGCTGGGAGAGCATCCGCAGGAGTGCCTTGCCGAGTTCGCGCACGGAATCCTCGGTCTCGCGCAGGGCGCCCTGAAGGGCCGTGATCTCCTGCTCTCCGTCGGACGTGCCCGCGCCGCTGTCCGTGTTCTTTTCGCCCTCCGGCTTGTCCTCCTCGTCGCCCGAGGAGGCGTCCGACTTCACTTCCTCCTCGCCCCGCTCGGAGGAGTCCTCAGACTCCGCTCCCTCCTCGTCCCGGTCGGAGCTGTTCTCTGGCTTCGCCTTCTCCTCGTCCCGCTCGGAGGAGTCCTCGGAGTCCGTTCCTTCCTCGTCCCGGTCGGAGGAGTTCTCTGACTCCGCTCCTTCCTCGTTTCGGTCGGAGGAGTTCTCGGAGTCCGCTCCCTCCTTGTCTTGGTCGGGAGGGTTCTTCGGCTCCGTGCCCTCTGTGTCCTGCTCTGACGAGGCTTTGGGCTCTGCCTGCTCCTTGCCTTCTTCGGAGGAGTCCTCGGACGTCGCCGTGTCGGTGGCGCCTTTCGCGGTTTCGGCCGTTTTGCTCACCGTGTCCTCGACGCCCTTGCCGGTGGCTTCGGCGACCTGTCCGGCGCCCTTGCCTGCGTCCCGGACGCCCTCGCCTGCGCCTTCGGCGGCTCGGCCCGCGCCCTTGCCCGCCTCGCCGACGCCCTCGCCTACCTGTCCGGCCGCGCGGCCCGCGCCCTTGCCTGCTTCGCCTACGCCCTCGCCCGCGCCCTGGCCCACTTGTTCGGCGGCTCGGCCCGCGCCCTTGCCCGCTTCGCCGACGCCCTCGCCCGCGCCTTCGCCCACGTGCTCGGCCGCTCGGCCGGTGCCCTTGCCGACCTGGCTGACTCCCTCGCCCGCGCCTCGGCCGACCTGGCTGACGCCTTCGCCCGCGCCCTTGCCGACCTCGCTGACGCCTTCGCCCGCGCCCTTGCCGACTTCCTTGACCGCGCCGCCCGCGCCTTCACCGACGTCCTTCACCGCGCCGCCCGCGCCCTCGCCGACGCTCTCGACGGCGCCGCCGGCTCCGCGGCCGACGTCCTCCACGGCGCCCCGGGCGCCCTTGCCGACCTCGCCCACGGCGCTGCCGGTGCCGGAGCCGATGTCGCTCACGGCCGACTCCAGTCCGCGTCCGATGTGCTGGAGGATCTCCGGGTTGCGGTCCAGGGTGGTCAGGACGCGGTCGACGATGATGGCGACGTTGTCCAGCCGGACCTGGAGCTCGGCCTCCGCCTCGACGCCCTTGATCTCCAGTTTGACCCTGCCGAGGTACACGTCCGCGCCGACGTTCAGCTTGAGCAGGTCGAGGACCTCGGCGACGAGCGAGACGTGCGCCTCCAGGTTCTCGACCTCCAGCGAGATCTCCTCGACCTTGACCTGCGGGACGTCGAGATGGACGTCCGGGCCCTCCGCGGGCTGCGCCCGCCGGTCCGGCTGGATGGTCTTTCCGGTCAGGCCCTCCGAGTCATCGCGGGACTCGTTCCGCTCGCGATCAGGCTTGCCGGACGCGCCGTCGCTCATCGTTCCCCCCGATGCTCGATCCTGGTCCCGGGGACGTCCTTCCCCCTCAGCCCCGCCTTCCACCAGCGAAGACATCAGGCACGGGCGCTTTCTGGCTCTTTCTCCTCCTGCTTCGCCCCGGACTCTTCCTTCTCGTCCTCCTGCTTCGCCTCCGGCTCCTCGCCTTCCTGCTTCGCCTCCGGCTCGTTCTCGCCTTCCTGCTTCTCCTTCTCCTCGTGCTGCTTCGCCTCCGGCTCCTCCTTCTCACCCTCCTCGCGGTCCTTGGCCTCCTGCTCCTCCTTGAGGGCGTCCTCGTGGGTCTTGACGACCTCGCCGTCGCGGATCTCGCCGCGCCAGCCCTCGACCTCTTCCTGCTCCAGCAGCGTCTTGGTCATCATGTGGCGCTTGATGTGCTTGAAGTCCAGGCGGAGGCGGCGGCCCTGGGCGCGCCACATGTTCGCCGTCTTCTCGAAGAACCCGTCCGGGTGGTACTCGGCCACCAGCAGGACCCGGGTCATGGACGGCGCCAGCTCGTGGAACGTCACCGCGCCGTCGACGTAGCCCTTGGGGCCCTTGGACTTCCAGACGATCCGCTCGTCGGGAACCTGCTCGATGATCGTCGATTCCCAGGTGCGGTGGGACAGGAAGACCTGCGCCCGCCAGTTGATCTTCTCGTCGGACTCCTGCTCGACGCTCTCGACCTTCTTGGTGAAGCTCGGGTAGTCGGCGAACTGCGTCCACTGGTCGTAGGCGACGCGGCGGGGCAGCCCCACGTCGAACTCCTCGAGGATGTTGGTGACCTTCATCTTGCCCTGGCCACCGCCCTTGCCCTTGCCCCCGCCTCCGGGGAGGGCGTCCTTGACCTTGTCCTTGACCATCTCCTTCGCCCCGGCGGCGCCCGCGCTGAGGCCCGCCTTGAGGGGCGACTCACCCTCGGCGATCTTCTGCGCGCCCTTGACCGCCGCCTTCCCGGCGGCTCCGCCGCCGTTCCCGCCGTCCAGCCGCTCGGTCAGGCCCTCGATCTGGCCGCTCGCCTTCTCCAGCGCCCGCACCATGAGCGCCTGAGCCAGGGCGCGGCCGGCGTCCTTGAGCTGCTCGACGGGGAGCTCCTGGGCCTTGCTGCCGTTCCCCGTGCCCGCTTCCGCCATGATCAGCCTTCGCTTCCTTGCCGATTTCCCCTGACCCTGACGACATAGCCTGAGGATCAGGGACTAAAACGGCAAAAGCGCCACTGGCCTGCAAAAACGAATGATCTACTCGCCGTTTGCACGCGCGCGGGCGGCCCTTTCCGCCGCCCCTCCGCCCGCCGTCAGCGGACGGCGGAACGCGCCACGCGCAGGCCCACGTCGTCGATCCGGAACGTCGGGTGGCTGCGGCGCCGCACCGACGCCCGGCAGCTCCAGTGCTCGTCGGACCAACCGCCGCCTCGGAGCACCCGGTAGGCGCCGTAGACCTCGGCGTCGTAGAGGTCCCAGCACCATTCCCAGACGTTGCCCAGCATGTCGTACAGGCCCCACGCGTTGGGCCGCTTGCCGCCCACGTCGTGGACGTGCTCCCCGGCGTTGCCGCGGTACCAGGCGATCTCGTCGAGCGGGCCGTACCGCGGGCCGGTCGTGCCGGCGCGGCAGGCGTGCTCCCATTCGGCCTCGGTCGGCAGCCGGTACCCGTCGGCGGAGGCGTCCCACTCGGCGCCCTCGCCGCCGGCGTCGAGCCGGTACGCGGGCGCCAGCCCCTCACACCGGGACAGGGCGTTGCAGAATTCCACCGCGTCCGACCACGAGACGCACTCGACGGGCAGCAGGTCTCCCCGGGCGGTGCTCGGCCGTCGACCGGCGACCCGCGCGTACTGCGCCTGGGTGACCGGATACGCCGCCAGCCGGTACGGCGCGAGGTCGACCGGCCAGCTGCGCCGCGTCCGCCGGTCCGACAGCGTCACCGTCCCCGCGGGGACGGCGACCATCTCGATCTCCATCTCGGCAGGTGATCCTACCGGCGCCCGCCCGGTCAGATCTCCAGCGCGCCCGGGGGGTGGCCGTGGCGGCGGCCGCAGGAGGTCAGCGCCAGGACGGCGTGCCCCTGGACTGACGTCTCCGCGCCCAGAGCGGACGGGTCGACCGAGGCGCGGGCCGCGAAGCTCGTGGCGTGGCACTCGTCGGGGATGCCGAGGTCCTCCTTGACCTGGAAGTACCGGGCCTGGAAGGCGGCGCTGTCGTTGACCTCGACACCGTCGAAGGCGTCGTCGGGGAAGGCGTCGTCGTGCGGGAGGACGTAGCCGTCCTCGGCGGGGTGGGAGCCGATCTGGTCGGCCGGCTCGAAGACGTCGTAGTAGCGGACGAGGCCGCCGTCCTCGGCGACGCACCAGGCCGTCCACTCGTCGCCGCAGCTCGCGCCGTACCAGTGGGCCGCGCCGAACCGGCGGCTCAGGTCGCGGCAGCGGTCCTGGACCGCGGCGGCGTCGATGCCGTCCTCGTGGTCGGGGAAGGGGTCGCCGAAGACGAGGGTCCAGCCGTCCAGGCGCGGGGTGACGTAGACGCGGCGGCAGGAGCGGTGGTCACCGCCCCAGACGTGGTGGTCCTGGTTCCAGGCGGACGCGCCGAGCCGCATCGTGACCGGCTCGGGATCGGAGAGGCCGAAGGCGTCGAGGACGGCGTCCCGGTCGCCGGTGGGGACGGCGTACCAGGTGCCGCACAGGTGCATGGGCTCGGGCGTCTCGGTGGCGAGCTTGGACCGGATCAGCCGCCGGACGAGGGCCAGGTCGTGGTCGTCGAGCGCGGACGGGCCGCCGACCGCGGCGAGGACCTCCAGGGCGCGGCGGCGGACGGCCCCCCGGGAGCGGCGGAGCCGGCGCAGGTGCGGGACGACGCCCGGGCCGATCTCCCCGATGGCCCAGGCGACGCGTTGCCGGACGTCGGGGTCGGGGTCGTCCAGGCGGGCGAGCAGAGCGGGGGCGTGCGGGAGGGCCGCCTCCCCCTTGAGCTGCAGGACGTAGGCGGTGTTCGCGCGGACCTTGGGGCTCGGGTGGCTCAGGCCGGGGAGGAAGGCCGCCAGATCTTCGATCCGCAGGCCGCAGTGGGCCCAGCCGCAGCGGCGGGCGACCTCGTCGGTGGGCGCCGCCGCCATGGCCTCGACCAGGGGGTCGAGGGCGGGAAGGCCGATGCGCCGCAGGATGGTGGCGCCGGTGGTCCAGGCGACCGGGGAGTCCTCGTCGCACAGGACGGCCAGGACGGGTCGGACGGCGGGCTCTCCGGCGGC
Source organism: Actinomadura sp. NPDC000929 (assembly GCF_040492065.1). NCBI lineage: Bacteria > Bacillati > Actinomycetota > Actinomycetes > Streptosporangiales > Thermomonosporaceae > Actinomadura > Actinomadura sp. NPDC000929. The sequence continues at coordinate 27,874 of NZ_JBEUPA010000018.1, forward strand.
CACGAGGGCGTCGGCCGCGGCCCTGCTCTCGGGCCCGGCCAACTGGTCGATCAGTGCCTGTATCTCCACGCGAGCATGATCCCACCGCCCGGTGACATCCACGGTCCCGTGGACGCCACCGGGCAGTGGCCGAACCGTCAGGACGGGTCGTAGGCGAGGTTGGGGGCGAGCCAGCGCTCGACCTCCGCGACGGGGAGCTCGCAGCGGCGGGCGTAGTCCTCGATCTGGTCCTTGCCGACGCGCCCGACCGTGAAGTAGCGCGACGCCGGGTGGGCGAAGATCAGGCCGCTGACGCTGGCGGCCGGGGCCATCGCGTACGACTCGGTGAGCTTCATGCCGAGGCGGCCCGCGTCCAGCAGGTCGAACAGGGTCTGCTTGAGGCTGTGGTCGGGGCTCGCCGGGTAGCCGAGGGCGGGGCGGATGCCGCGGAACCGCTCGGCGTGCAGGTCCTCCAGGGCGGGGTCGGCGTCCGGCTCGAACCAGGCGCGGCGGGCCTCCAGGTGGATGTACTCGGCGAACGCCTCGGCGAGGCGGTCCGCGAGGGCCTTCACCATGATCGACTTGTAGTCGTCGTTGTCGTGCTCGTACTTCGCGGCGAGGTCCTCGGCGCCGAGGATCGTCACGGCGAAGCCGCCGAGGTGGTCGCCGGACGGGGCGACGTAGTCGGCGAGGCAGCGGTTGGGGCGCCCCGCGGGCTTGGACGTCTGCTGGCGCAGCATCGGGAAGCGCGCGGCGCCGGGCAGGACGATGTCGTCGCCGTCGGAGTGCGCGGGCCAGAAGCCGTAGGCGCCGTGGGCCTCGAACGAGCCGTCGGCGATGATCTGGTCGAGCAGCTCATTGCCCTCGTCGAACAGCTCGCGCGCGACGGGCTGGTCGAGGATCGCCGGGTACTTGCCCTTCAGCTCCCAGGCCAGGAAGAAGAACTGCCAGTCGATCATCTCGCGGATCGCGGAGATCTCGGGGCGGACGATCCGCACGCCGGTGAAGTCGGGCGCCGGCAGGTCGCCGAAGTCGACCCGCTCCCGGTTCTCGCGGGCCTGCTCGACGGTGAGCAGGGGGCGGCGCTGCTTCTTCTCGTGCTGCTCGCGGAGCCGGGCCTGCTCCTCGCGGTTGGCGGCGTCCAGGGCCGCGGCGCGCTCGTCGTCGAGCAGGTCGGAGACGACGCCGACGACGCGGGAGGCGTCCAGGACGTGCACGGTCGTCGCGTCGTAGGCGGGGGCGATCTTCACGGCGGTGTGCTGCCGGGACGTGGTGGCGCCGCCGATCAGCAGCGGCAGCCGCATGCCGCGGCGCTCCATCTCGGCGGCCACGGAGACCATCTCGTCCAGGGACGGGGTGATCAGCCCGGACAGCCCGATGGCGTCGGCGCCCTCCTGGACGGCGGTCTCCAGGATCTTGGCGGCGGGGACCATGACGCCGAGGTCGATGACGTCGTAGTTGTTGCAGCCGAGGACGACGCCGACGATGTTCTTGCCGATGTCGTGCACGTCGCCCTTGACCGTCGCGAGGACGATCTTGCCCTGGCCGCGGTCGCTGTGCGCGCGGCCGGCGGCGATCGCCTCCTGCTTCTCCTTCTCCATGAAGGGCTCCAGGTAGGCGACCGACCGCTTCATCACGCGGGCGCTCTTGACCACCTGGGGGAGGAACATCTTGCCGGAGCCGAACAGGTCGCCGACGACCTTCATGCCGTCCATCAGCGGGCCCTCGATGACGTCGAGGGGGCGCTCGGCCTCCTGTCGGGCCTCCTCGGTGTCGTCCTCGATGAAGTCGATGATGCCGTGCACGAGGGCGTGGGAGAGGCGTGCGGCGACCGGCGCGTCCCGCCAGGACAGGTCGACCTCCCGCTTCGTCCGCTCGCCCTTGACGTTCTCGGCGAACGACACGAGCCGGTCGGTGGCGTCGGGGCGGCGGTCGAACAGCACGTCCTCGACCAGTTCGAGCAGGTCGGCGGGGATGTCCTCGTAGACGGCGAGCTGCCCGGCGTTGACGATGCCCATGTCGAGGCCGGCCCGGACGGCGTGGAACAGGAACGCCGAGTGCATCGCCTCGCGGACGACGTCGTTGCCCCGGAAGGAGAACGACAGGTTGGAGATGCCGCCGCTGGTGCGGGCGCCCGGGCAGCGCTCCTTGATGAGGGGCAGCGCGTCGATGAACGCCTTGGCGTAGCCGTTGTGCTCGGAGATGCCGGTCGCGACGGCGAGGACGTTCGGGTCGAAGATGATGTCCTCGGCGGGGAAGCCGACCTCCTGCGTGAGCAGGTCGTAGGCGCGGGCGCAGATCGAGACCTTGCGCTCGGTGGTGTCGGCCTGGCCCGTCTCGTCGAAGGCCATGACGACGACGCCGGCGCCGAAGTCGCGGATGCGGCGGGCCTGCTCCAGGAACGGGCCCTCGCCCTCCTTGAGGCTGATGGAGTTGACGACGCCCTTGCCCTGGACGGTCTTCAGCCCCGCCTCCAGCACGCTCCACCGCGAGCTGTCGACCATGATCGGGATGCGGGCGACCTCGGGCTCGGTGGCGATGAGGTTGAGGAAGGTCGTCATCTCCCGCTCGCTGTCGAGCAGGTCGGCGTCCATGTTGACGTCGAGCAGGTTCGCGCCGCCGCGCACCTGGTCGAGCGCCACGTCCACGGCGGCCTGGTGGTCGCCCGCCTCGATGAGCTTGCGGAACTTCTTGGAGCCGGTGACGTTGGTGCGCTCGCCGATCATCACGAAGCCGGTGTCGGCGCCGATCGCGAACGGCTCCAGGCCGCTGAACCGGCTCGCCGCGCCGGGCCGGACGACCTCGCGGGAGCCGACGCCCCGCACCGCCTCGGCGATCCTGGCGATGTGCTCGGGGCCCGTCCCGCAGCAGCCGCCGACGACGTTGACCATGCCGGAGGCGGCGAACTCGCCGACCTTGCGGGCGGTCTCCTCCGGGGTCTCGTCGTAGCCGCCGAAGGCGTTCGGCAGGCCCGCGTTCGGGTGGCAGGCGGTGTAGGTGCCGGCCAGGCGCGCCAGCTCCTCCACGTGGGGGCGCATCTCGTCGGCGCCGAGCGAGCAGTTCACGCCCACGACCAGCGGCTCGGCGTGCTCGATCGACCGCCAGAACGCCTCGACGGTCTGCCCGGACAGCGTCCGGCCGGACAGGTCGACGATGGTCACCGAGATCCACAGCGGCAGGTGCGGGGCGACCTCGCGGGCCGCGGCGATCGCGGCCTTCGCGTTCAGCGTGTCGAAGATCGTCTCGATCAGCAGCAGGTCGACGCCGCCCTCGGCGAGCGCGCCGATCTGCTCGGCGTAGGCGTCCTTGACCTGGTCGAACGTGACGGCTCGGTAGGCCGGGTCGTCGACCCGCGGGGACAGCGAGAGCGTGACGTTCAGCGGGCCGATGGAGCCGGCGACGTAGCGCCCGCCGAACTCGTCGGCGGCCTGCCGGGCCAGCCGGGCGCCCTGCACGTTCATCTCGCGGACCAGGCTCTCCAGGCCGTAGTCGGCCTGCCCGATGCCGGTCGCGGTGAAGGTGTTGGTGGTCGTGATGTCGGCGCCGGCCCGCAGGTACTGCCGGTGGACGTCCAGGATCACGTCGGGGCGGGTGAGGTTCAGCAGGTCGGGGTCGCCGGTGACGTCCTTGGGGTGGTCGTCGCCGATGAGGTCGCCGCGGTAGTCGGCGGGGGTCAGGCCCGCGCCCTGGAGCATCGTGCCCCACGCGCCGTCCAGCACCGCGATCCGCTGCTCAAGAAGTTCGCGCAATGGAGTCTGAGTCATTGTTTTCGAGCACCTCCCATGGAATCTGGGAGGCGCCCTTGCGGAATCAGGTGTCACGGGCCGAGCGTGGCGGGCTCTCGCCCGTTGCAGCGCCTCTCGGCCCGGTACCGAGGTTACATTCCGAGAGGCCGGTGTGTCAGGCGCGCCCGGGGTTGCGGGCAGGATGAGGTGATGCGCGCACGACCGATCTCGCCGTCTCTGGTGGTCGAGGAGCTGGCCGACCGGATCGCGGCGCTCGGGACCGGCTCCTGGTCGCGGGTGGCGATCGACGGGGCGCCGCCCGCGGCGCCTTCGGATCTGGCCGACGCCCTCGTCTCGCCCCTGCGCGCTCGGGGGCGGGACGTCGTGAGGGTGTCCGCGCGCGGCTTCCTGCGGCCGGCGTCCCTGCGCTACGAGCACGGGCGGGACGACCCCGACCTCTTCTACGACGAGTGGCTCGACGTGGGCGGGCTCGTCCGGGAGGTGCTGGGGCCGCTGGAGCCGTCCGGTACGGGGAGGGTCCTGCCCAGCCTGTGGGACGCGGCGCTCGACCGGGCGACGAGGGCGGACTACGTGAGCGTCCGGCCCGGCGGGGTCCTGCTGCTGGACGGCTCGCTGCTGCTCGGGCGCGGGCTGCCGTTCGAGCTCACCGTCCACCTGTCCCTGTCGCGCGGGGCGCTGGCGCGCCGGACGGCCGGCGACGAGGCGTGGACGCTTCCCGCCTACGCGCGCTACGACTCCGAGGTCGAGCCGGTGCGGGCCGCCGACGTCGTCCTGAAGGTGGACGACCCGGGCCACCCCGCGCTGATCACCGACGCCTAGGGCCGCCATTCCTCCCGGTAGGCGGGGTGGTGGGCGTAGGGCAGGGCGAGGAGGCGCAGGACCGTCTCGCGGACGGCCTGCGCCGCGTCGAGCTCGGGGGTGCGGTGGCCCTGGCCGAGGATCCAGGACTGCTTCTCGTAGTCGTCGACGATCTGGCGCTTGGCGGACGCTTCGGCGAGCGCGCGGGCCGGGTCGTGGCGCGCGATGTGCTCGGCGTACGCGCCGTTCTCCGCCGTCGCGACGAAGGCGGGAGCGTCCGCGCCGGGATCGCCGGCGACGGTGCTGACCGTGCCGGAGGGGGCCGCCTTCCAGGGGGCGCCGGAGCAGGCGCGGGCCATTTGCTCGTCCCTGTCCAGCCGTGCGCGGAGGAACTCCACCAGATCCATAGGGCCATCCTGCCCCCTGCGGAGCGGGACGGCCCTATGGCTCAGGGGTTCAGGCGGCACAGTTGCCGGTGACCGGCTTGCCCGCGAAGCGGTCGCCGAGGAACGCCATCGCGTCGGGCTCGCTCCAGAGCATGCCGGTGGCGTGCTCGGCGAAGGTGTAGGTCTTCCAAGTCACGTTGGCGCCCTTCGCGCACCACGCCTTGTGGAGGGTGTCGGCCTGACCGGCGGGGATGATCTCGTCGTAGACGGCCTGCGTCTGGAGCACCGGCGCGCTCGGGGCGGTGGAGCCGAGCTTGTTGGCGTCCAGGCGCCGCTGCCACTCGGGCGTGGCCAGCGGGTCGCTGGTCGTGTAGTCGCTGATGTGCTTGAACGCCGTCTGCACGACCGTGAGGGGCCCGTCGAAGCTGACCAGGCACATGTCCTGGGCCTTCGCCAGTAGTTCGCGACCGTTGTCGTTGAGGTACTTGGCCAGGTCGAGTTCGGGGTAGGCGGCGTCGTAGCCGACGGCGGCCATGAACATGAGCGCGACGAACGGGGAGCCGTCCAGGCTCTTGGCGACGGCTTGCAGGTCCGCCGGGACGCCGCCCGCGAACACGCCCTTGATCGCCAGCTCGGGGGCGTAGGTGCCCGCCAGCTCCGCCGCCCAGCCCGCGCTGGTGCCGCCCTGCGAGTAGCCCCAGAGGCCGACCGGCGAGCCGCCGAGCCCGGCGTCCGGGAGGCGCTGCGCGGCGCGGGCGACGTTCAGCAGGGCCCGGCCCTGCGAGCCGCCGACCTCGTAGGTGTGCTGACCCGGGGTGCCGAGCCCCTCCATGTCGGTCACGGCGACGGCCCAGCCGCGGCTGAGCGCGTCGGCGATGAACAGCTCCTCGTAGTCCATGCCCTGGGTGAGGGTGTAGGACGGGGCGCAGGCGTCGCCGAGTCCGCGCGTCCCGACGGCGTAGGACACGAGCGGCCTCTTGCCCTCGCCCGTCCACTCCTTGGTGGGGACGAGGACCATGCCCGAGACGGCGGTCGGCTGCCCCTGCACCGTCTCCGACCGGTACAGCACCTGCCAGGACCGGACGCCCGCGTACGGCGAGTGGCCGACCGGGTCGACGGTGAACACCGCGGGCCGCGACCGGATGACGTCACCGGGCGCGCCCGCCGGGAGCGGGGAGGGCGGCTGGTAGAACGGGTCCTCGGCCGGGGGCTTGGCGTCCTGCGGCGCCGCGGCGGCGGTGCCCTGCAGGGCCGCCGCCGTCATGGCGAGGCCGAGGCACGACGCCAGCGCGGCGCGCACGACCCGGCGAACGGTGAGGGACATGGCGGGTAACCCTTCGACGTGGCGGCGGAGTCTTCGCCGCTGCCGCCGGCGTGACGGCCACCCGACAGTAACGTAATTGGACACTTACTCCAATGTGGCGCGGGACGCATCGCCGGCACCGGATTTGTGCCGTCCTGACAAAGTCCGCCCTGACGGAGCCCCCTCCGGCGCGGTCCGCCCCTTCCAGGCGCCGCCCCGCCCGGCACGGTGCCTGCGGGCGGAGTCGAGCGTCATCGCCGCGTACAGCAGGGCGACGAGCGGCAGGGCCGGGGCGCGCAGCGGCGACAGGCCGTAGAAGCGCAGCATCGGCGCATAGGTGGCCGCCATGAGCGCCCACGCGAGCCCGCCCGCCGCGAGGGCGGGCGCGCCTGCGCCGGCCGGGCCCGCGACCAGGCCCGCGACCGTCGCGGCGGGCGGGACCGCGTAGAGGAGCAGCAGGCCGGCGACGGTCGCGGCGAGCAGGACGGGCGAGTAGCGCAGCTGGTGGTAGGCGCTGCGGGCGATCATCGCCCAGAGGTCGGCGAGGCGCGGGTAGGGGCGGCGGCTGACGACGTCGCGGCTGAGATCGAGGCGGCAGCGCCCGCCCGCGCGCTTGAGCATCCGCCCCAGCGCCACGTCGTCGATCAGCGCGTCGCGGATCCGGTCGAGGCCCCCCGCCCCGGTGAGGGCGGTCCGGCGCACGAGCATGCAGCCGCCCGCGGCCGCGGCCGTGCGCGCCCCGTCGCGGCCGACGCGGCGGAACGGGTACAGCTGGGCGAAGAAGTAGACGAAGGCGGGAACGACCACCCGCTCCCAGCCCGTGCGGGTGCTGAGCGTCGCCATCTGCGACAGCAGGTCGCGGCGTCCCGCCACCGCGGCGCGCACGAGCGCGTCCACGGCGCCGGGGGCGTAGGCGATGTCGGCGTCGGTGAAGAGCAGGAAGCCGGGTTCGCCCGCCGCCCGGACACCCTCCGCCATCGCCCAGACCTTGCCCGCCCACCCCTCCGGCCGCTCCCTCGCGGGCACGACCGTCAGGGCCGGGTCGCCGTCCGCCAGGGCGGCGGCCGTCCCGGCGGTGCCGTCGCTGCTCGCGTCGTCGACCAGGACCACGCGGAAGGCGCCCGGGTACCGCTGGGCGAGCAGGGTCGGGAGCGTCTCCGGGAGGACGGCGGCCTCGTCGCGGGCCGGGACGACGGCCACGACCTCGGGCCACTCGTCCGGTTCCGGCGCGTCGGGCAGCCCCGGTCCCGTCCGCCAGAAGCCGCCGTGCGCGAACGCCAGGTACAGCCATCCGGCCAGCGCCGCCACCGCCAGGACGCCCACGACCATCACGTCCGCAGCCTCGCACCGCACCGGCTCTCCGTCCATCGACGGCGTCCCGCGGGCGTGGCGGGCCGAGCGCTAAAGTCACGCGGATGGACGGTGTCCTCAAGAAAGGCGATGTCCCTGGGAAAGGCGATCTCCTCTGGAAGGGCGATGTCCTCTGGAAGGCCGCCGACAAGCTGCGCGGATCCGTCGACGCGGCGCAGTACCGGGACTTCGTCCTCGGGCTCGTGTTCCTCAAGTACGTGTCCGACTCCTCCGGGGACGGGGCCTTCCGGGTCCCGGACGGGGCGCGGTGGGCGGACCTCTCCCCCGCCGCCGGGGACATCGGTGAGCGGATCGACGCGGCGATGGGCGCCCTCATGCGCGCCAACCCGTCGCTGGACGGCGCACTCCCCCAGATCTTCACCCGGGTCGACCGGCGGCGCCTCGGCGAGCTGGTCGAGCTGATCGGCCGGGTGCGGTTCGCGGCGGATTCCGGGACGCGTCCCGCGCGGGACGTGCTCGGCGAGGTCTACGAGTACTTCCTGGAGAAGTTCGCGCGGGCCGAGGGCAAGCGCGGCGGCGAGTTCTACACCCCCGCCGGCGTGGTCAGGCTGCTGGTGGAGGTCCTGGAGCCCTTCCGGGGACGGGTGTACGACCCGTGCTGCGGCTCCGGCGGCATGTTCGTGCAGGCGGAGAGGTTCGTCCTCAGCCACCGGGGGCGGCCCGACGACATCGCGGTGTACGGGCAGGAGGCCAACGAGCGGACATGGCGGCTGGCCAGGATGAACCTGGCCGTCCACGAGATCGCGGGTGACGTCCGCCGCGCCGACGCCTTCTACGAGGACGCCCATCCCGGCCTCGCCGCCGACCACGTCCTCGCCAACCCGCCATTCAACATGTCGGACTGGTACCGCGATCCCGGCGACGCGCGCTGGCGGTACGGCGTCCCGCCCGCGGGGAACGCCAACTTCGCCTGGATCCAGCACATCGTGGCCAAGCTCGGGCCGCGCGGCCGCGCGGGCGTGGTGATGGCGAACGGATCCATGTCGTCCCGGCAGTCGGGCGAGGGCGAGATCCGCGCGGCGCTGCTGGAGGCCGACCTCGTCTCGTGCGTCGTCGCGCTGCCGGACCGGCTCTTCCGCACCACCCCGATCCCCGCCTGCCTCTGGTTCCTCGACAAGCACAAGAGCGTCCCGGGCCAGGTGCTCTTCGTCGACGCCCGCGAGATGGGGACGATGGTCGACCGCACCGAGCGGATCCTCACCGGCGACGACATCGCCCGGATCGCCGGCGCGTACCGGGCCTGGCGCGACGGCGGCCATTCCGACGTCCCCGGCTTCTCCCACGCTGCGGGGCGGGACGAGATCAGGTCGCACGGCCACGTCCTCACGCCGGGACGCTACGTCGGCGCCGCCGAGACCGACCGCGGCGACGAGCCCGCGGCCGACCGGGTGGAGCGGCTCACCAAGGAGCTCCTCACGCACCTGGACGAGTCGGCGCGGCTCGACCAGGTCGTCCGGGACGAGCTGGACCGGTTCGGCGGCCGGGCCGGGCGGCTCGATGACTGACGTGGCCCTGGGCGACCTCGTCACGTTCTCGAACGGCCGGTCGCGACCCGTCCCGGGCACCCGCTACCGGACGTTCGGCGCCAACGGGGTCATCGGGACGTCCGGCGGGTTCAACGCCGGGCCGGGCTCCACCATCGTCGGGCGCGTCGGGAGCTACTGCGGGGCCGTCCACTACAGCCCCGACCAGTGCTGGGTCACCGACAACGCCATCATCGCCACGGCCAGGGACGGCGTGAACCCGCGCTACGTCCCCTACCTGCTCAGGCGGCTCGGCCTGAACCGGTACCGCATGGGCTCGGGGCAGCCGCTCCTCACCCACGCGATCCTGAACGGCCTCGCCGTCCGGCACCCGACCCGCGCGGAGCAGGACGCGGCGGCGTCCGTGCTGGGGGCGCTCGACGACAAGATCGAGGTGAACGGGCGCATCGCGGCCGGCGGCGACGCGCTGGTCCGCGCCCGCTACGACGAGGCGGCGGCCGCGTCCGCGTCCGCCGTCCCGATCGGCGACCTCGGCGACCTGGTGCGCGGCGCCGTCCCGCCGGAGCGGATCGGACGGGACGACAACTACATCGCCCTGGAGCACATGCCGAAGAGGCACATGTGGCTCTCGACCTGGACCGACGCGTCCGGCGTCACCAGCGCGAAACTGCGCTTCGCGGCCGGCGACGTCCTGTTCGGCAGGCTCCGCCCCGCCTTCCACAAGGCGGGCCTCGCCTTCGTGGACGGCGTCGCCTCGACCGACGTCCTCGTCGTCCGGCCGAAGGACGCCGCCCGCCGGGGCTGGCTCCTCGCCGCCCTGGCGAGCGACGAGGTCGTGGCGCACGCCTGCGCCGTCGGCGACGGCACGAAGATGCCGCGCGTCAAGTGGCAGGACATCGCCGCCTTCACGGTCCCCTGGCCCGGCGACGGCGCCGCCCGCTCGTTCGGCGGTTTCGCCGCCGCGCTGGCCCGGCGGGTGGAGGCCGCCACGGCGGAGAGCGCGGCCCTCGCGGACCTCCGCGACACCCTCCTGCCGGAACTGGTCCCCTGACACGCGCCCGCGCCACCGGGGGGGCATCATCGGACGGTGGACTACCTTCTGGACAACCGGCAGGCCGAAGCGGGCGTCCGCTTCAAGGCGATCTCCGAGCTGTTCGACCCGTGGACCTTCCGCCACCTCGACGACGCGGGCCTGCGTCCCGGCGGGCGGGTCTGGGAGGTCGGCGCCGGCGGGCCGTCCGTGGCGTCCTGGATCGCGGGCCGCGTCGGGGCGGCCGGCCGCGTGCTGGCGACCGACATCGACGTGTCCTGGCTGGCGGACGCGCCGGAGCTCGCCGGAGCCCCGGTCGAGGTCCGGCGCCACGACCTGGTGCGCGACGCCCCGCCCGAGGGGCCGTTCGACCTCGTCCACGCCCGGCTCGTGCTGGTCCACCTCGCGGACCGCGACCGGGCCCTCCGGACGATGGTCGACGCCCTGCGGCCCGGCGGCGTCCTGCTCGTCGAGGACGCCGACCCTGGGCTCCAGCCGCTGGCCTGCCCCGACGAGCGCGGGCCGGACGAGCGCCTCGCCAACGCCGTCCGGCGCGGCTTCCGCGCGCTGCTCACCGAGCGCGGCGCCGACCTCGCCTACGGCCGCAGGCTCCCCCGGCTCCTGCGCGACGCCGGCCTGGACGACGTGCGCGCCGACGCGTTCTTCCCCCTGTCGGCCCCGGCCTGCGGCGTCCTGGAGACCGCGTCCATCCTCCAGGTGCGCGACCGGCTCATCGAGGGCGGGCACGCCACCGCCGAGGAGATCCGTCACCTGCTGGCCGCCATCGCCGCGGGGACCCTCGACCTCACCCTCGCCCCACTGATCTCCGCTTGGGGACGCAGGCCCGGCGGAGAGCGGTAAGGCGCCGCCATGTGGCGGATCTTGGACGGCGTGTGACGTCCCGCAGGGTGCGGCAAGGCCCTTGCATGCGCGCAAGCGTTGGTGACTGGCCCGAGGCCCCTGCGTAAGAGTGTGTGTTGTTTCACTTCCACGTCCGACATCGACCTGGCCGAGAAGCACATGTTCGCTTACAGCCCGACACGGAGACGTGAAGCCGACAACGCCATGAACGCATCAGACACATGGTCCGGGGCGCCCGTTCTGGTGCCCGCGCCCGCTCCCTCACTGGAGATCGGGATCCCGTCCGCCTGGAACCACAACGGCAAGTCGTCCGGGCGCCTCATCGGCGAGATCGACCTCGCCGCCACGCCGCCCGCCGTGCGGCTCGGCCGCTCCTACGTCCGCGAGCTCGTCGGGCAGCACTTCGGCGCCGACCGGTCCGAGCTCGGCGACCTGGAACTGCTGACCAGCGAGGCCCTGACCAACTCGGTGCTGCACGCGCGGCCGCGCCGGGACGGGACGATCGCGCTGGCCGTCCTGCACGTCGACCGGTACGTGCGCGTCGAGATCACCGACGGCGGCGCGGTCCAGGGGCCGCCGCGGCCGACGGACGAGGCGCTGCCGACCGGCGGGCGCGGGCTCGCCCTGATGAAGGCGCTCGCCACCGACTACGGCACCTGCCGGGGCAGGAGCGGCACCTCCACCTTCTGGTTCGGCGTCGGCGTCCGGGACGGATGGCGGCTGCCGTGACCTCCGGGGCGGCGCTGAGCCCGGCCCGCCGGGCCGAACCGTCCCCTCCCGGGGGCGGGACCGCGCCCGGCGCCGCGCCGGCCAGCGTCGCCCGCATGTGCAACTACCTCCTCGGCGGCAAGGACAACTACGCCGCGGACCGAGAGTCCGCCGAGCGTGCGCTGCGCAGCTGCCCGGCGGTGCCGCGGCTCGTCCAGGCGAACAGGGGCTTCCTGGACCACGCCGCCGCACTGCTCGCCGGGGAGGCCGGCCTGCGGCAGTTCGTCGACGTCGGCTGCGGGCTGCCCGCCGCCGAGAACCTCGGCGACCTCGTCCGGCGGGCCGACCCGTCCTGCCGGGTCGCCTACGTCGACAACGACCCGATGGTGCTGACGCACGCGCGGGCGCTGCTCGCCGTCGACGCCGGGATGGGCGCCTTCGCCGGGGACGTCCGCGCCCCGGCCGCGCTGCTCGGCGACCCCGGCCTGCGGAGGCTGGTCGACTTCTCCGAGCCCGTCGCGGTGTTCCTGCTCGGCGTCCTGGACTTCGTCGCCGACGAGGACGACCCGGCCGGGATCGTCGCCGCGCTCGCCGCGGGTCTCGCCCCCGGCAGCCACCTGGTGATCAGCCACGCCGTGCGGTCGCCGGAGCTGGACCCGGTCTCCGGGCCGTGCGAGGGCGTCGACACCCCGTTCCGCCCCCGGAGCGAGGACGAGATCGCCCGCATCTTCGCGAGCCTGCGGACGCTCGCCCCCTATCCCGCCCGGCTGCCGGGGCCCGCCCCCCTGCCCGACACGCGCCCGCTGCCGCTCATCGGCTGCGTCGGGCGCGTCCCCGGGGTGACGCCGGCATGACCCCCGCGGTGCTTTCCCGGACTTCTGCCGATCGCCCGTCCCGTCCGCGCGGCGCTTCGCTACGATCGAAGCGCCAGCAACTGCCACATCTAGGGCGAGTGATGACAGCGGACGGCGAGCCTCGGTCTCTCTCCGACATCACCAAGGACATGGGACTCAACATGTCCGACGTTGCGGCCTTCTCCGGGCTCGACGAGAGCACGGTCTTCCGGTTGTGGGACAACGTGGAGTGGCTCGACCGGGTCAGCGGGCGGTCGCTGCAGAGCCTCATGTCGTCCGTGCCGGGCATCGCCGAGTACTCGATGGCGCACGCCGTCCGGAAGAGGCGCGACGGGCTCGTCGCCGACCTGCACCGCGAGGGGCTCACCGTCGACCTGGACGCCCTGCAGAACTCGGCCGTCGCCCAGCAGCACCTGCTGAACGCGCTGGAGGCCGGGCTGCACATCATGCGCGGCCAGGCGACGCAGAAGACGTCCTCGTTCATCGCCCGCTTCTGGGGCCGCGAGCAGGACACGGCGCTGGAGGCGCTCTACTCCACCAAGGCCGGCCAGGGGCTCCTGGAGGACCCCCAGAAGCTCTACGACTCGTCCATCGACCTGGCCCCGCGGCTGAACCGCAAGACCTACTCGTTCCACTCGATCCTCGCGCTCAACATCCTCACGCACCAGGTCAGCAAGGTGACCGGGGCGCTGGAGGCCGACCTCGGCTTCGAGGTGCCCGGCCGGCAGACCGCCTTCATGATGCGCGGCGTGGTGATGGGCTCGCTGATCAGCTCGAACGACTTCGACCTGGCCGAGCGCTACCGCCAGGAGCTCGACGCGACGCCCGTCTACGCGGCGCTGGAGGAATGGTCGTTCCCGACCTACACGCGAGACGGCCGCATCAGCAGCGACTTCACCCTTCCGAGCTCCCTGTCGCTGCGCAACACGGCCGCCGAGGTGCTCCGCGAGATCGCGGTCTACAACGACGCCTACCTCTACTACCTGGCGTCCACCTACATTCCGCTGGCGCTCAGACGCGACCCGGCGTTCGGCGGAAGGCTCCCCGAGCTGATCCAGGCGCTGGAACTGCGCGTGGTCGACTGCCGGGACAGAAGGATCAGACAGACCTGCAACACGCTGGTGCGGCGGCTCAAGGGCATCGCCTGAACCAGGCTTTGGAGAATGGGGAGCCGGTGGAGGACACGGCGCAAGCCATCGCGAAACTGACGCGGGCGCGATGGGAGGCGAACGCGCAGTACTGGGTCAAGATCATCCGGGAGCGCCGCGACCGGTACCGGACGGAGCTGACCGACGCCGCCGTCCTGGACGCCGTCGGCGACTGCGCCGGCCTCCGCGTCCTGGACGCCGGATGCGGCGAGGGCTACCTGGCGCGCAGGCTCGCCTCCATGGGCGCCGAGGTCACGGGCGTCGACGCGGCGCAGGGCCTGATCGACGCGGCCTCCTCGCACCCGGCGCAGGAGGGCAAGGCCACGTTCACCCGCGCCAGCGTCGAGGACCTGCCGCTGGAGGACGACCGGTTCGACCTCGTCCTGTGCAACCACCTGTTCAGCCACCTGCAGGACCCGACCCGCGCCATCGGCGAGTTCTCGCGCGTCCTGCGCAGCGGCGGGCGGCTGATCCTGCTGACGCTGCACCCCTGCTTCTACGTGGAGAACGCCGAGCAGGGCGCGGCGAGCAGCGTCCCGGCGGCGCAGTACTTCACCCCGCGCGGCATCGACCAGCGGTTCATGGTGGACGGCCTGGAATCCCCTTCGATGATCACAAGCTGGCTCCGGCCGCTGGAGTACTACGCTGGAACGCTCCGAGACGCCGGATTCGTCATCGCGGACCTGCGCGAACCGCATCCCACGGAGGAGCAGCTGCGGGACGACCCGTGGTGGCGCAAGGGCTTCCCCACGGCCATGTTCATGCTCCTGATCGCGGAGCGCCGTTAGAGTCGTCCCCATGGAGGACGTGCCGGCGGAATTAACGGGGCATCCGGACAGGCTCCGGTGGAACGAGAAGTACGCGGAGTCGTCCGGACCGTCGCGGGCCCACCCGCTCGCCGAGCGCGCGCTGTCGCTCGGCATGCCCGACGGCGAGGTGCTCGACCTGGCGTCCGGGCCGTCCGGCAGCGCCCTGCTGGCCGCCTGGACGGGACGCCGCGTCACGGCCGTCGACATCTCCGAGATCGCCCTCGCGCGGCTCGGCGCGGAGGCCCGGCGGCGCGGGCTCGGCCCGCTGATCACGCTCGTCCAGGCCGACCTGGGCGCCTGGCGGCCCGGCCCTGACAGGTACGCCCTCGTCCTGTGCACGGGGTTCTGGGACCGCGCCGTGTTCGAGCGCGCCGCCGGGGCCGTCCTGCCCGGCGGCCTGCTGGCCTGGGAGGCCTTCACCGAGGCCGCCCGCCGCGACCGGCCGCGGCTGCCCGCCGAATGGTGCCTCAGACCCGGTGAACCCGCCTCGCTGCTGCCCGACGGCTACACCGTCCTCGACCAGTACGACGACGGCGGCAAGCGCCGCTTCCTCGCCCGCCGCGGCGACTAGCGCCTTTCACTCGGGCCAGAGGGAAGATGTTCCGGCGAGCGGGCGCGTGAAGCAGCCACTCGCCCGCCGGAACACTAGCTCACCTGTCGCAGGACGGCAGAACCGTCATGCGTCAGCCCTGGGGCTCAGTTGCCCAGGTTCTTGAACGCCTCGACCACCGGCGCCCACGGGTCCGGGGTGTCGGAGTCGGCCTGCGCGGGCGCCTCGTCGGCTCCGGCCGACCCGGCCGCGCTGCCGTGCGGGACGTTGCTGTGGCCGCTGCTGTGCGGGACGTTGCTGTACCCGCCGCTGTGCGGGGCGTTGCTGTACCCCCCGCTGTGCGGGGCGTTGTCGATCGCCATGATCAGTTTCCTCCATCTCGGTTGCGCCCTGCTGGAAATGATCAGCAGGACCTTGCCCTGGACCGTGCCGCCTTCGGCACGATCCGCAAGGCGCGAGGCGGGGGGGCGGGTCAGTCGAGGTCGACGACGACCGGGGCGTGGTCGGACGGGCCCTTGCCCTTGCGGGCCTCGCGGTCCACGTAGGCGGACGCGACCCGTCCGGCGACGTCCTCGCTCGCGTAGAACAGGTCGATGCGCATGCCCATGTCCTTGTGGAACGCGCCCGCCCGGTAATCCCAGTACGTGTACGGGTGGGGCCCCTTCTCGATCGTTGGGACGACGTCGCGGAGGCCGAGGGCCCGCAGGTCGGCGAGCGCCTGCCGCTCGGGGGGCGTGACGTGCGTGGAGCCGACGAAGACGGCCGGGTCCCACACGTCCTCGTCGGTGGGGGCGACGTTGTAGTCACCGCAGGCGACCAGCGGCGTCCCCGCGGCCAGTTCCTCCGCGAGCGCGTCGCGGAGGGCCGCGAACCACGCGAGCTTGTAGGCGTAGTGGGCCGACTCGGGTGTGCGGCCGTTCGGCGCGTACAGCGACCAGACCCGCACGCCGCCGCATGTGGCGCCGATCGCGCGGGCCTCGGGCGCCAGCAGGACGGGCTCGTTCAACGCCATCTGCTCGTCCTCGCCTTCGGCCCCCGCCTCACCCGCGTAGGCGGGCTCGCCCGGAAAGCCGTTCGAGACGTCCTCGATGCCGACCCGCGAGAGGACGGCCACACCGTTCCACCGCCCGTCGCCGTGCGCGGCTGTGGCGTACCCGAGTTCCTCGACCTCCGCGGCCGGAAAGAGGTCCGCCCGGCACTTGGTCTCCTGGAGGCAGACCACGTCCGGCTTCGTCTCGTCCAGCCAGGTGAGAAGGCGCGGGAGGCGTGCCTTGACGGAATTGACGTTCCACGTCGCGAGGCGCATCCCCCAAGCCTGCCATCCGGAAGACCTAGGACGGGGTCAGGTTGCAGTCGGGAACCCAGCCGACGACGCCGGTGGCCATGTTCCGCCCGTAGATCCAGAAGTTGCTGGTCACCCCGTTGTCGCAGGAGTAGTAGTCCCAGGGGCCGCTGCCGCGGATCGCGTCGAACTTCTGCCCCGGATAGCCGAGCCCGACACGGCGGGCGGTGTTCAGGGGGTTGTCCCAGATGACCACGCCGGGAACCCGGAAGTCGGGATACGCGCGGTGGTGCGAGGCCGCGATCCTGCGCGAGGCCGCGGTCCTCAGGCGGCCCTCGGGGTTGGCGTAGGTCGAGCACACCCGGGGCCGGGCCGGCAGTTGGACGCAGACCCGGAACGAGCCGCCCCCGAACCAGTCCGGGGTGTTGACCGACGACGCCCCCATGGGCACGGTCGCGCGCTCCCCCCGGGAGCCGTGCTCCTCCTGACCCGACACCTCGGAGCCGACCGGGGCGTCGCGGATGTCGGCGTGCCATGATCTTTGGCCGGGGTGGTACCAGAGCGTGCCGACGGCGTCCTCCTGCCGGACGGTGCGCAGCGCCCACCAGGGAGCGGCCCTCGATCCGGTGCCGGCCCATCCCCCGAGGGCGGACGGGGCCGGCCGGTGCTCCCGTCCGGCCGACGCCTCGGCCGACGGGACGGGTCCTGTCAGAGCCGCGCTCGCCACGGCGACGACTGCGGGAAAAGCAAGAACGATCTTCTTGGACGGGCGCACGGGCGCTCCTTCCTGCTCGTGGTGGGCGGCGGGGGCGCGGGGCGGCACGACGGGACGGCGCGGCGGCGTCACGGCCGCTCCTGGATGAAGCAGTCCGAGACGTAGCCCTCGACCCTCGTCCTGTTGTTGATCACATAGGTCCAGTGGTCCTTGACGTCGCCGTTCGGGCAGGTCACCGGGTCGGCGAAGCTCTGACCTCCGTTCCAGGTGTAGCCGTCGCCGGGGTTGCCGATCCCGCGGACGCGGCCGTCGAGCCGGGGGGTCGCGCGGATCCTGACACCGGGAACGGTGAAGTCACCGGTGCGATCGGCGACGCGTGCCGGGGCGGCGTGCCGGGCGGCGGGCGCCGGGGAGGCCATGGCGGGCGCCGCCGGAATCGCGGTGATCACGACGGCCAGAGCGCTGACGGTCTTCAACATGGTTCGCCTCGCCTGGAGTGCCGATGGAAACTCTCTTGCCCCCCCACATTGCGGCTACTTAGAGTTAATGGACAACCTCATGGCGTGAACATGCCAGCGATTGAACCGTCAACGGCAGGGGGCGGGAAGCCGCCCTCGGCGCGATGCCGGAGTGGGGAGCCGCCAGGTGACACGGTCAGGCGACGGAGGGAAACGGCCCCCGCGGCGTACCGAAGCGCGTGAGGCCGTGGGGCAGGCCCTGGAGGAGGCCGGTTTCCATGCGGCCCGAGGTCTGCGGCCTCCGACCCAGCGCGTGGATCCGCCCAAGGTGGGGGCCGTGGTCGCGCGCCTCGCGGACGCCACCGAGCGGGAGTTGCTGACCTTCGACGATCCGTCGGGCTGCGTCAGGCAGGGCGTGCCCGAGCGCATGCTCCTGCACGCGGCCCAGTGCGTCCGTCGCGCGGCCTCCCAGGTCCCCCGCCTCCGCCAGATCACCTCTCCGCAGGGGCTGGCCCACGACACCGCTCTGGAGACCATCCAGTGGCGCAACGGCGGCGAGGCACGCCTCGTCGAACAGGTCCCCTTCCGCCTGGCCGTGTTCGACCGCACGACGGCCGTCATCCCGCTCGATCTGGACGTCTTCTACAACGGCATGCTCATCATCCGCGACCCCGCGGTGGTCAGGGCGTTGACCCGGATGCACCACAGCTCCTGGATGTCCGGTGACGAACTCGTCACCGACCGCGACCCGGACCAGCCGCCGGCCCACCTGGTCCCGGTCCTGGTCACCCTGCGGGACGGCCTGCCCGACCACGCCGCCGCCGCGCGCCTGGGGCTGTCGGCGCGCACCTACGCCCGGCGGGTCAGCGAACTGCTCACCCTCCTCGGCGCCACGAGCCGTTTCCAAGCCGCGATCACCGCTCAGCGCCGCGGATGGATTTGAACGTCCGTCCGCTGTTACCGGCGGTGTGGAGGCGTGTGTCACCCCTCCGGCGGGGATATCCTGACGCCTTCCCCTGTCCCCTGCCAGACGACACCGCTCCATGTGTGACCGGTAGATTGCGGGTCGGCCTCCTTTACCCGGTTTTCACGCTGTGCTTAGCCCGGCCCTGGAAGGGTGGTCACGGTTGTGGTGTCGTCGAACCCGGAGCAAGTGAGGAAACATGTCCGAGGATGACAAGCCCCGGGGCAAGCCGGCGGTCAAGGCGAAGGCGAAGATCCCGAACGCCCAGAGCATCCGCAGCCCCGAGTTCACCCCGCACGGCATCAGCGCGGGCCGCGGCAGCGGGCTGAACCGGCCGTCCGCGCTGACCGCCAAGGAGGCGAAGAAGCGCCGGCTGATGATGATCGCCGGGATCGTGGTCGTCGCGCTCGCGGTCTCCGGCGGGGTGTACTGGTGGGTCAGCCGCCCCGGCCCGAAGGTCGAGGTGACCGGCAAGTTCGCCGCCGAGCCCAAGGTCGAGATCCCCACGAAGCTGGAGCCGACCAAGACGCTCAAGGTCAGCACGCCGATCAAGGGCGGCGGGCCCGTCGCCGCCGAGGGCGACACCGCCTACGTCCAGTTCGCGACCTACAAGTGGTCGAGGGCCAAGGACGAGGAGAACTCGCGGGTGAAGAGCACCAGCGAGAAGGTCCGCTCGTCCTACGAGGAGGGCCAGCAGCAGGGCGGCGGCGGCCCGATGCACCTCGTCATCGGCAAGAGCGGGCTCAAGGACATCGACAAGAGCCTCGTCGGCAAGTCCGCCGGAAGCCGGCTCGTCATGCAGCTCCCGCCGTCCAAGGAGCTCACCCAGCTGAGCCCGCAGCAGATCACCGACAAGGACGCGATCCTCTTCATCATGGACGTCCAGGCGGTCGTCCCGAAGAGCCAGCAGCCGCAGGGCACCGCGCAGAAGCTGGACGACAAGTCGCTGCCCAAGGTCGAGGACAAGGGCGCCGGCAAGGAGCCCAAGGTGACGGTCCCGGACGCGGACGCGCCCAAGAAGCTCCAGGCCAAGACCCTCGTCGCGGGCAACGGGCCCGCGCTGGCCAAGGGCGACGAGGCGGTCGTCAACTACACCGGCAAGATCTGGAAGTCCGGCGACAAGTTCGACTCCAGCTGGGACAACAAGCAGCCCGCGACGTTCCCGATCGGCATGGGGCAGACCATTCCCGGCTTCGACAAGGGGCTCACCGGCGCGAAGGTCGGCAGCCGCGTGCTGCTCGTCCTGCCTCCGGACGAGGGCTACGGCAAGAAGGGCAGCCCGCCGAAGATCAAGGGAGACGACACCCTGGTCTTCGTGGTGGACATCCTCGCGAAGGTCTACAAGTGACCTGACCCAGGCGCGGCCGTGCGCGAGAGCGGCGGGGCACCCGGTCGGGTCCCCGCCGCTCGGCTTTTCACGAAAGGCCGCACGCTGCGACATCCGTCACGACAACCGGCGAGGCGGATTGCCCGTCCTCCTTTGGGAGAGCGCGGATGCGCATTGGCGGCCGACGCACGGATTCCCTCAGGTATCGTCTGTAACGCAATAAACACGGGGGGCTTGTGAGCGACAGCGAGAAGATCCCGGAGCGCCAGGAACGCTCCGGGACGGGCCAGGCGGACCGGCGCGAAAGCGAGGCCGGGGCACCGGCCGGCACGGACGGTCCCGCGACCGCCACGCTGACCGCGGACACCGAAGCCGCCACCGGAGAAACCGCCGGTGACGCCGAATTCGTCGACGAGGGCGACATATCTCGAAACGGCGATAAGGAGCCCGAAGAGGCCGCCGGCGCGAGCGGGGGACCCGATTCGCCCCCCGCCGATAACGCCACGGCCTCCGCCGATTCCGCCCCCGGCGCCGACGAACCCGCCACCGAGGCGCCGACCGCCCCCGCGGAGGCCGCCCCCGAGAACGACGCCGCCGCGTCCGACCAGGCCACCGCGTCCGACGTGATCGCGACGCCCGGCGAGACGCCCACGTCCCACGAGGCCACCGCGCCCGCCGAAGTCACGCCCGACGCCGCCACCGTGCCGGGCGAAGCAACCGCCCCGGACGAGGTGACCGCATCCGACGGACCCGCCGAGTCCGACCAGCCCGACGCACCCGTCGAGGCCACGCCCGCTGCGGCCCCCGCGTCCCACGAGGCCACCGCGCCCGCCGAGGCCGCGTCCGATGAGGCGGTTGTGACCGGTGATGTCGCCGCGTCTGGTGATGCCACCGCGGTTGATGGTGTCGATGGGGCCGTCACCGGAGATACCAAGAGCATGGCCGCCGCCTCGAAGCGCGACTCGACCCCGCGCGGCTCCCAGGCCGGGGGCCCGCCGCCCGGGTCCGGACCCGGGCGCGGCAAGGGCGGCGGGGGCAAGGGGCCCGGCAAGCCGCGCAGCCGCAGGTCGCGGTTCCTGCGCCGCGCGCTGTTCCTCATCCTCGGCTTCATCGGGTTCTGCATCGCCGCGTTCGGCGTCGCCTACGTGTTCACGCCGGTGCCGTCGGCGCAGGAGCAGGCGATCGCGCAGGGGCCGACGTTCTACTACTCCGACGGCAAGACGCAGATCGCCAAGACCGGGATGAACCGGGACGCGGTCAAGCTCGACAGGATCCCCGAGAGCACCCGGGCCGCGGTGATCGCCGCGGAGAACCGCAGCTTCTACGACGACCCCGGGGTGTCGGTCCAGGGCACGGCGCGGGCGCTGTGGTCCACCGCCACCGGCAAGCAGCTGCAGGGCGGCTCGACGATCACGCAGCAGATGGTCCGCAACTACTACGGCGGCATCGGCAAGGACCGCTCGGTCACCCGCAAGCTCAAGGAGATCATGGTCTCCCTGAAGGTGGGCCGGGAGAAGGACAAGGACTGGATCCTCGAGCAGTACCTCAACACCATCTACTTCGGCCGCGACGCCTACGGCGTGCAGGCCGCCGCGCACGCCTACTACGACAAGGACGTCTCGAAGCTGACGCCGGCAGAGGGCGCCTACCTCGCCGCCGCGATCCAGCAGCCGAGCAACTTCGCCGACCCGACCGGCCCCCGCCGCGCCTACTCCGAGCAGCGCTGGCGCGCGATCCTCGGCAACATGGTCCGGGACGGGGCGCTCACCCAGTCCGAGGCGGCCTCGCTGACCTTCCCGGCCCCCGGCAAGGAGAAGATCACCGACGTCCTCAAGGGCCAGCGCGGCTACATGGTGAACGTGGCCAAGAAGGAGCTCACCGAGCGCCGCGGCTACAGCGAGGACGAGATCAACCGCAGCGGGCTGAAGATCACCACGACGTTCGACAAGCGGCTGATGGACGCGATGAAGCAGGCCGTCGCGAACAACGCCCCGAACGGGATGAGCAAGAAGATCCGCACCGGCGTGGTGTCGGTCGACCCGAAGACCGGGCAGGTGGTCGCCTTCTACGGTGGCCGCGGCTACCTGGAGGAGGCGCTGAGCAGCGCCTTCGGCGACTGGGCGCAGGCCGGGTCGGGGTTCAAGCCGATCGCGCTGGCGGCCGCGCTGGACGACGGGAAGACGCTGTCCACCAGCTACGACGGCAGCTCCCCGCAGTACTTCCACGGCGCGTCCATCCACAACGACAGCAACGAGAACTTCGGGACGGTCAACCTCGTCACCGCCACCGAGCACTCGATCAACACGGCCTACGTCAACCTCGGCCAGGACATCGGCAACAAGAAGATCGCCGCGATGGCCGAGAAGATGGGCATCCCGGCGGCGCGGATGAATCCCGAGCAGCGGGACGCCGCCACGTTCCCGCTCGGCATCGTGTCGCTGCACCCCGTCGAGCAGGCCAGCGTGTACTCGACGTTCGCCTCCGAGGGCGTGCACCGGACGCCGTTCGTGGTGAAGTCGGTCACCGACAACGAGAACCACAAGCGCACGTTCACCGAGAAGGGCGAGCGGGCGTTCAGCCAGCAGGTCGCCCGCGACGCCACCTACGCCCTGCAGAAGGTCGTGCAGGGCGGCACCGGCACCGGCGCGCAGCTGCCCGACGGCCGCGACGTCGCCGGGAAGACGGGCACCACCGACGAGGGCCGCGCGATCTGGTTCAACGGGTTCATCCCGCAGATGGCGACGACGGTCGCGATGTTCCGCAGCGACGGCAAGCCGCTGAACATCCCCGGGTACGGCGCGTACGGCGGGCAGCTCCCGGCCCAGATCTGGCGCTCGTACATGGCGGACGCGGTGAACATCAAGGGCTACGAGCCCGACTCGTTCGGGGAGCCGTCGATGACCCCCGGCAGCGGCTGGGGCGGCCCGACGCAGGACACTCCCCCGACCGGCCCGCAGCCGCCGGACACGCGCGGGCCCGTCCGGCCGCCGCCGTCCACGGAGCAGCCCGACCTCCCGACGCCCCCCACCGACCTGCCGACCATCATCCCGCCGCAGGACCCCGGCGGGGGCGACCCCGGGGGCGGACCGGGCGGCGATCCGGGAGGCGGACCGGGCGGCGACCCCAACGGCGGAACCGGCGGCGGACCGCTGGGCGGGACCGGCGGGTAGCCGCCCCCGCGGCCCCTCAGTCGCAGGCCTTGCCGATGACGGCCGGCGTCTCCCTGATCACGCTGTCGAGCCGGGAGACGTCGCCGTCGCCGACCCCCGGCGCGGCCTCGCGGAGCCTGCCCGCCTCCGCCTTCAGCGCCTTGCCCAGGTCGGCGTCGTCGGCCTGCTTCGCGAGCCCGTCGACGCGTCCGGCGAGCTGCTCGGTGGCCTGCCGCCACTGCGCGGGCTCGGCCGCCGGAACGCTCCGCACCTGGGTGACGTACTGCTGGAACGCCTTCTTCGTGTCGGTGCACACCTGGGCGGAGTTGCCGCCGCCCAGCGCCCCGCACCCGCTGAGGGCGCCGAGCACCAGCGCGCCGCCGGCCAGCGTCCGAACCACCCGGTACCGCATCGCACCCTCCCCTTGATCCCCGTTCGGCTCCGCATATACTTCCGCATGAGGTCATGAGCGCCAGCGCGAAGCCCCGGCTTGCTGGCCGGCAACCCTTCGTCCGCGATGGGGTGCCCCGGGTGAGGACCTGGCCGGACGCGCACCGCGTTCCGGCAAGCGCGGATCCCGGCCGGCATCCCGGGGTCCCTGACCCCGGAAGGTCCAGGCATGCCCACGCTGCTCGCCCGCTCCCCCATCACGCCTGCTGTGACGCGCCCGGAGGGGGTCCGGGTTCGCCCGATTCCCCGCGTCATCGGAGCGGACGTCCCGGTCCCGGTGCGGGACGGCCGCCGCGTCCCCTACGCCAACTTCGACTACGCGGCCAGCGCGCCCTGTCTGGAGGCGGTGCACGAGGCCGTCGCCCGCGCGCTGCCGTACTACAGCAGCGTGCACCGCGGCGCGGGGTACGCGTCGCAGGTCACGACGTCCGCCTACGAGGACGCGCGGGAGACCGTGCGGTCGTTCCTCGGCGCGTGGCGGCGCGCGGCCGTGATCTTCACGCGCAACACCACCGACTCGATGAACCTGCTCGCGCACGCCGTCCCGGCCGGGACGAGCGTCGTCGTCTTCGAGAGCGAGCACCACGCGTCGCTGCTGCCGTGGAAGCGCGCCGTGCGCCTCCCGGCGCCCGCCACCCCGGCCGAGGCGCTGTCGGCCGCCGACCGCGCGCTGCGCGCGTGCCCGATCGGGTCGCGGCTGCTCGTCGTCACCGCCGCGTCCAACGTCACCGGCGAGCTGTGGCCGATCGAGGAGCTCGCGCACGTCGCGCACCGCAACGGCGCCCGCATCGCGGTCGACGCGGCGCAGCTCGTCCCGCACCGCCCCCTGGACATGACCGCGCTCGGCCTCGACTACGTCGCGTTCTCCGGGCACAAGCTGTACGCGCCGTTCGGTGCGGGCGTGCTCGCCGGACGCGCCGACTGGCTGCGCGCCGCCGAGCCCTACCTCAGGGGCGGCGGCGCCAGCGCCTCGGTCGGGGAGACGACCCGGTGGGCGCCCTCCGCCGAGCAGCGGCACGAGGCGGGCTCCCCGAACGTCCTCGGCGCCCTCGCGCTGGCCGCCGCGTGCGAGACGCTGACCCCGGCCTGGGACGACCTGGCCGTCCGGGAGGAGGCGCTGGTGGAACGGCTGCGGTCGGGACTCGCGGCGCTCCCCCACGTCAGGGAGCTGACGCTGTGGGGCGAGCGGGCGCCGCGCGTCGGGATCGTGTCGTTCACCGTGGACGGCTGGAACGCGCGGGACGTGGCGCTTACGCTGTCCGACGAGCATGGCATCGGCGTCCGCGACGGGAAGTTCTGCGCCCACCCCTTCGTCCGGCACCTGCTGGGCGAGGACCGGAGCGCCGTCCGCGCGAGCATCGGCATCGGGACGGAGGAGGAGCACATCGACCGGCTCCTCGCCGCCCTCGCCGCGTTGACTGCGCGCTGACAGCCTCTGACCTGCGAACTCCCGCGCGCAGTCAGATGATTATGCTCTTTGGTCCTGTTCGCCCATGTAGCGTAGGCAGTCGCGCGGGGACGAGCACGCTAGAAACAGGGGGTGGCGACCGTGGCCGACGCGTGGCGACCCACGTCGGAACTGGAGCACCGACTGCAGGAGACAGTACGGGCCGGCGACCAGGAGAGCTACTTCCGCCTCCTCGGGGACGCCGACCTCGTCGTTCCCGTCCCGCCCGACCTGGTGGACGGCGTCCTCGCGGGGGAGGCGCAGCCGTCGTGGCCCACCCAGGAGGAGGACGGCCGGATCCACGTCCTGGCCTACACGTCGGCGGCGGCGATGCGGGCGTGCCTCGGGCCGTCCTACCAGCACTTCATGACGGTGCGGTTCGGCGACATCGCCGAGACCTGGCCGGACGACCGCTGGTGGCTCGCCGTCGACGTTCCCGCGCGCGGCGTCCCCGCCGCGCTGCCGATCGAGGCGCGGCTGCCGTCCTGGTTCGTCCGGCAGGTCGCCGACGGCGACGGCCGCCCCCCGCAGGTCGGCCGCGCGTCCCCGCCGTGGGAGGAGCTGCGCGACCAGCACCGCGAGCTGCCCCGCGAGGCGCCGCGCCCGGAGTTCCAGCCGGCCAACGACGTCGAGCGCGAGCTGCTGCGGGCCGCCGCGAACAACGACCACGACCTGTTCCTGCAGACGCTGGCGGCCACCGACGTGCTGCTGCCCGTCCCGGACGACATGGACTTCTCGCTCCGTCCGGGCCGTCCCGGCTTCCCGTGGCAGACCCGTGAGGTCGACGGCTCCACCGTCGTCCCGGTCTTCACCTCGCCGGAGCGGCTGGCCGAGGCGTCCGGGCCCGGCACCGAGCACATCGCGCTGCCGTTCACCGTGGTGCTGCGCTACTGGCCGGACCCCGACTGGCTCCTCGCCATCAACTCCGGCTCGCCCGCGGGCGGCACCGTCCTCGCGCAGCAGCTCCCCGGCCTCGCCACCTGGGCCGACCAGCGCGCCGCCCAGCGGATGACGGACCGCTTCGAGCCCCAGAACGACATCGAGCAGCGCCTCTTCGACGCGGCCCGCCGCCGCGACACCGAGACCTTCTTCAAGATCATTCTCGGCGCCCAGGTGCTCGTCCCCGTGGACGCCGAGACCCCGTGGGGCATCGTCCCCGGTGACCCCGACTTCCCGTGGCGCCCCGTCCGCGTCCACGGCCGGACGTCGATCCAGATCTTCA
This sequence comes from Actinomadura sp. NPDC000929, assembly GCF_040492065.1. Taxonomy (NCBI): domain Bacteria; kingdom Bacillati; phylum Actinomycetota; class Actinomycetes; order Streptosporangiales; family Thermomonosporaceae; genus Actinomadura; species Actinomadura sp. NPDC000929. Next base: position 53,915 of record NZ_JBEUPA010000018.1, read on the forward strand.
CGTCGCTGAGGTGGATGAACGAGGCGATCGGCACGTCGCGCTTCATCATGCCGAGCCTGCTGGAGATGGTCACCGCCTGGCCGGACGCCTCGTGGACGCTCGTCCTCAACCCGGGCACGCCCATCGACGCGTCCATGCCGGGCGAGCAGGTCCGCACCCTCAGCGGCCCGCCCGCTCCCCCGTCCGCCGCGACGCCGCCGCCCCCGGCCGCGCCCTCGGTGCCGGTCGCCCCCGCCGTCCCGGCCGACCCCGCCGCGTCCGGCCCGGGCCGCCACGCGGGCCCGCCCGTGCCGGACGAGCCCGCCGTCCCCGCGCCCGTGGAACCGGGCCGCCACCACGCCGGAGCGCCCGGCGGCCCCGCGCAGCCCGGCCTTCCCGAAGCCGTGCCCCCGGCCCCCGCGCACTTCGGCGAGGCGCCCGCTCCCCGCCCGGCCGACGAACCCCGCGCTCCCCTGCCCGGCGTTCCGGGAGAAGCGGCCCGCCGCCTCGCGGACCCGTCCAGCACCGCCGTCGACCCGGGCCACATGCCCGGCCTTGAGCCAGCGGCCGCGCCCAGCCCGTCCGGCGAGGTCGCGGAGCCGGACCCCCCGGGCCCCGGACCGGCCGTGCCGGAAGACGCGGGCGCCCCTCTCGGAGACGCGCGCGGAACGACCAGCCCCACCGGCGGCTTCGCGGAGCCCGGCCTCCCGCCACCCGCGTCGCAGAACACCGGTCCCCTCAGTGCCGCGCCAGGTGACGCCGGCACCCCCACCCCGCCTGGCGGCGCAGCAGAGCCTGGTCTTCCCGGGCCCGCGCCTCAGCACCCCGAGACACCGGCCACCGGGCCGAGCGCGCCAGAAGAAACGGGCCGCACGCACGCTGACCTGCCGGTCCCCACCGCTCTTGGCACGGCCACGCCATCCGGCGACGCCGCAGAGCCGGGCGTTCCCGGGCCTGCGCCTGAGAACAGCGGGCCTCTCGACGCCAAGCCCGGCCTGCCAGACGACGCGGGCCGTCCCTACACGGCCGCACCGAGCACGGCCCCTTCCGACACGTCCGGCCTGTCCGGCGGCGGCCCTGAGTCGAGCCTTCCGGAAACCGCCTCTCAGATTCCCGCCACGCCCGCCGGTCGTCCCCACATCGACGCGCCTGCCCCTGGCGCGACCACTCCGTCCGGCGGAGTTGCAGCCCAAGGCGGCGAGCCGCCGACCAGCGGATCGGGCGCGCCAGAGAACACGACTGCGGGCCCGGGATCGGATGCGCCCGCCGCCCCCGCACCTGGGGCGACCACCCCGTTCGGCGGAGTCGCAGAGCCTGGGCTTCCCGGGGTCGGAGCTCTAAGCAGCGAGCTGCCTAACACCGGATCGGGCGCGCCGGAGGACGTAAGTCCCCACCCAGGCGCGACGGCACAAGGCTCCACGACGGCGGGACCAGGATCGGACGCGCCCGCCGCCCCGCCTGGCACCGGCGTTCCTCAGGGCACCGGGCCTTACGGTGCCGCGCCTGGCCTTCCCGGTGACGGGTCTCAGGGCAGCGAGCCGCCCAACACGGGGCCGGACGCGCCCGGTGTGCCGTCCGGCACGGGTGCCACCGGATCGCTCGGTGCCGCGCCCGCCCCCGGGGCCGGACGAGGCGGCGGCCTGCCGGAAGGCGCCGACCGCCGTGTCGCGGGGCCCGTCGCGCCTCACGAGGTGGCGCGCACCGGTCAGGACGCGGGCGTCCAGGGCAGCGAACCTCCCGGCGCCCCATCTGGCGCCCCGGGAGAAGCGGCGCCGGGCGGCCTCGCGGCGGTCCCTCAGGACGCCGCACACCCTGGTCAGGCGGAGGCGGGCGGGGGCGAGGACGGCGCGCCCGCCGGAGAGCCGGGGGCGGGACGGTCGCTGCACGCCGTCGAGGAACCGGAGCCCGCGTTCGAGCCGGGGAACCGGATCGACCAGGAGCTCTACGAGGCGGCTTCCGGCGGCGACTCCGACGCGTTCCTGCGGGTGCTGCTGAACGCGAACGTGCTCGTGCCGATCCCCGATGACGCGCCGCTTGAGGTGACGCCCGTCCAGCGGGAGTTCCGGTGGGACGCGGCGCTGCGGGACGCGGTGTCCGTCCAGGTGTTCACGTCGATGGTCCGGTTGCGGGAGGTTCTGCCGCAGTCCCGGTTCGTGTACGCCGACTTCCGGGAGCTGATCGGCGCGTGGCCCCGGGAGGACTGGGCCATGGTGCTCAACCCGGGGACCCACATCGGGGCGTCGCTGCACGGCGATCAGGTGCGGTCGCTCAGTGAGTGGGCGGTGCGGGTCGGGCTCGTGCAGGCGCGGCCGGAGGTTCCGCTGCCGCCGCCGCGGCGGGAGCCGGTGCCGCAGGCGCCCACCGACCCCGAGGACCGCGTCTCGTCGCCGGCCATCATGCAGAAGGTCGTCCCGCACAGTCACGTCTCCTGGTATCTGGAGCAGGGGTACGACCGGGTCGGCGGCTTCGTCCACTCCACGAACGACGTGGCCGAGTTGCAGACGCCCTCCCAGCTCTACGAGGCGCTGGGGCTGCTGTTCCCCGACTCCTCGTTCTCCCTCGACGACGAGGGCGTGTACGTCATCCGGTGGCCGGCGTACTGCCCCGACCTGTACCGCGTCCCGTTCGGCGGGCGCGACGAGGAGGAGATGGCGTCCTGGGGCGAGTCCGGCTGGGTCATCGAGCGGCCGCCGTTCACGGGGAGCGGCTTCGCGCCGGGAAGCGCCGGGTCGATCCGCGAGTACAAGGTGACCAGCGTCCGGCTGCCGTACGGAGCGGAGATGTACTACATCGGCAGGGACCGGTCGGAGCGGTTCATCGCGATGTACGACCCGGACCGGCTCGCCTGGCTGCGGCCGGACGCCGGCGCCGAGGCGTGGGACGGACGGACGGAGGCCGCGCAGTGATCCGGGACGGGTACGTCGCGCGGTGGCTCGGCCGCGACTTCGAGGCCGCGCCGGGCGCCGACGGCGAGATCAGGCTGTACGCGCCCGGGCCGACGGACGGGTTCGAGGAGCTGCGCCCGGGGCGCTTCCGCCGCATCGTCCCCGCGTCCGAGGTCGAGGAGCTCCGCTACGTCCGGACGACGTGCCGCTGGCGCGGCGAGCGCTTCGTCATCGTCGGGGAGCACGAGACGTGGCTGCGGGTCGAGTACGCGGGCGGGCGGGCCCCGGTCGCCGAGAGCCTCGGGCTCGACCGCGTCGACCAGGGCATCTGGCAGGCCTGGGCGCCCGGGTCGGAGATCGAGGACGTCCGGGAGGAGTTCGTCTGACCGGGCGGGGTTGATTTGCCCCTTGGATCCGTGTTCGCATGTGTGCCGAGGCGATCCCTCGGACGGAAGCGCTCAACGGCGACGCGACGGAGGTGCGGCGGCAGTGATCTGCCGAGCGACGGTGAAACCGATCTTTGTTGGGCTCGGCACGGCGGCCATCCTCGCCGCCGGCGGCGCGTCCGCCGTGGCCGACGAGACGCCCTCCCCCTCAGGGTCGGATCCCGCGTCCCCCGCGACCGGCAAGCTCACGGTGGACGTCGCCTCCACGGCGGCCAGGCTGGACCCGGGCGGCTCGCTCGACATCACGACGACGGTCACCGCCGTCGGCGGCGACGTGGCGAACATCAAGGTCACCAACATCACGGCGACCCTCAAGGGCACGGCGGTGACCGGTGACTGCGGCGCGCCGTTCGAGTCGGCGGGGTGCGCCGTCGGCGACCTCGCCGCCGGGAAGAGCGGCACGCCCGTCACATCGCATGTGACGGTCCCGAAGGAGGGGCCGAAGGAGACGGCGGTCTACACGATCATCGTGACCGTCGACGCGACCGACCTCGCCCCGGTCGCCGGGACCACGACGTTCAGGTACGTCGTCCCGTCCAAGCCGCCGCCCACGAAGACGCCGACCCCGACCCCCTCGAAGACGCCCACGAAGTCGCCGTCGCGCAAGCCCACGAAGCCGTCGCCCACGCCCTCGCACTCCACGTCCTCCAGGACGTCGCACGGCGGGTCCGGCAGTGGAAGCGGCTCCTCGGGGAGCGGGAACGGCACGGGGACGAACGGGTCCGTGCAGACGTCGCCCAACGCGTCGTTCGAGCCGCAGAACCCGCAGGTGGCGTTGCCGTCCATCCAGGCGCCCAACCCGTCCGTCGCGCCGAGCCCGGCGCCCGGGGCGGAGACGCCGCAGAGCCGCCTCCAGGGCAACCAGGCGCCCGTCGCGCAGGATCTGACGTTCGAGCGGATGGCCAGCACGCAGATCGCCTGGCTGGCGGCGCTGATGGTGGCGTTCTCGCTGCTGCTGACGCAGCTGCGCCTCGGCCGCCGCCGCGCGCCGGTGGGGGCTCCGCGGCGGCCCCGGGGAACGCACCGCCGACCGCGGGGCGGCATGTTCGGCCGCTGATCTCCGCCGCGCGCGCCCTTCACCCGGGCGATCAGCGCAGCTCACGCGCTGGTCACGCTTTCGACGGGTGGCTCGCGTTCGTTGGAGGCATGCCCCGAGGAACTCGACCGCCGGTACCCCGCACCCCATCGGGCTCCGGAAACGGCGGATTCTCGAATGAGAATCTCACAAACGCCTTTCCGGGGCGCGGAGAACGGGACCGGAAATACTCACGCACGGCGACGCCAAGGGTCCGAGCCTATGCGAACCGTCTCCCGGCGAAACCGATGAATGACGACAAGAACCGCGTAGGCCGTGAGGCGGTTCGGCACCGGCGGGCCCGTTCCAAGGCAAGCGAATACCCCTGTTCACGCAGCGCGCCTTGACGATCGTCGGCGGGCGGGCGGCGCGTCCGGCGAAACGGCGGCGACCGCGCGCCGTTCCTTCGGCAATCAGGGGCCCGGCCCGGCAACTCGCCGGACGGAAGCGGTTTGAGGCTCCCGGGAATGGTTACTTTCCCGGAGCGGCTGTTCCTTGCCAGCGCCCTTGCTGCCCCCGGAAGAGGTGACCGGTAATGGAAATTCGGACAAACAGTGACGTACCGAACCAGGACGAGATCGTTGAGCTGCGCGCCCGAGCGGAGGCCGGCGACCGGAACGCGGCCGGACGCCTCGGCGAGCTCCTGGCGAAGCACGGCGACCTGGCAGCCGCTCTGGACGTGTGGGCCCGCGCCTACGGCGACGCCGCGCCGACGACGAGGCGGCTGGCCGAACTGCTGGCCGACCGCGGCGACCTGAGGGCCGCCGTGGAGGTGTGGCAGTTCTCCGACCCGGTCCGGGAGAACCCGTCCGGCCTCCACGAGGAGTTCATGGCGGGCCTCGACATCGAGGAGCGCGTCGACTGGGACGACGACCCGGAGGACTGGGCGTTCATGGAAAGGGAGCGGCTGGCCCGGCTCCTGGCCGACCGGGACGACGAGGCCGCCGTCGCGTAGCCGCCGGCGCGGCGCCCCTCCCCGCCAGGAGGCGCCCTCCGCGTGAGGGCACGGCGGGCGAGCGGCGGCCGCGGCGGCGTCGAGACGCTCGACCCCGCTCAGATTGGCCGGAATTCCATTTATGGATGTCCTCATTTTCGGCCGCCCGGCACATCCCCGGGACCAGGTTGGACATTGTCCAAATTGACCGTCCGGACGATACTCGCCGCGAGAGCGGAAGGGTGCCGAGCCAAAGGGCGAGAAGAAGTCGATCTTGGGCTGTAATGTCGTCCTGCTGTTCGGCCTTCGCTGGGAACGCGCTGCCGGCCAGGTGGCGGCGTCTCCGGCAAGACCCCCCATCGAGGACGAGGAATGCACCGTTGAATCGACGTTCCAGGTCGGCCATGGTCGCAGCGACCACCCTGCTCGCCTTCGCCTTCGCGGCCCCGGCCGCGTCAGCGGACGGAACCGATCCCGCCGCGGTGGTGCCGGTGTCGGGCACCAGCGCCCTGCCGCAGGGATGCGGGCTGCCCGAGGGCGACGGCTATGTCCTGAACCCGAACACCGAGGTCCAGCCCATGGTGGCGCGGGACCCGAAGCGGCCGTGGCGTCTCGTCACGGTGTACCAGCAGGACAGGTGGAACCGGTACGGCGGTAACGGGACCGGCACCGCCGTGTCCGACGACTACGGCGCGACCTGGCGCCGGTCGGCGAACCAGCCCGCGTTCTCCCGGTGCGACGGCGGCACCGCCGCCAACGGCGGGGACTACGACGTCACGACGGACCACTGGGTCACGATGACACCGTCCGGCGCGGCGGTGGCCGCGTCGTTCTCGCTTTCGCGCACCGGCGAGGTGACGGCGATCCTGGTCTCGCGGTCCGGTGACGGCGGCGACCACTGGGGCGCCCCGGTGACCCTGCAGCGCGACGACGACGCGCGGTTCTTCAACGACCGCCCGGCGATCACCGCCGACCCGTACCACCCGGGCACGGTCTACGCGGTGTGGGACCGGGTCGACACCCAGCCGAGCGGCGCCTGGGTGCAGCCGGTCTACATGGCGAAGTCGACCGACGACGGGCGCACCTGGACCACGAAGAAGGTGTACGACTTCCCGGCCAACAGCGGTGTCATCGGTACCGAGCTGGTGCCGATGGCCGACGGGACGCTGCTGATCGGCATGCACCACGAGACCGACACCGCCGCGGCCACCCAGGTCATCCGCTCGACCGACGGCGGCGCCACGTGGTCCGCGCCGACGCTGAACGTGGCGGCGCCGATGGCGGTGGGCACCCGGATCCCCGACCCGGACGACTCGGGTGACCCGGTGCGCAACGCCACGCTCCCGCTGCTGGCGGCCCGTCCGGGCAGCAAGGTGGTGAACGCGGTCTGGCCGAGCCAGGACGCCGACGGCACCTTCCACGTCGCGTACGCGCGGTCCGCGGACAACGGGAAGACCTGGTCCGCCCCGGTCCGGGTGGACAAGACGCCCACCGGCTCCGCCGCGGTGCCGGCGATCGCCGTGTCCCCCGGCGGCACCGTGGCGATCACCTACTACGACTTCCGGAACAACACGTCCGCCGCCACCCTCCCCACCGACTTCTGGGCCGTGACCTGCGCGGACGACTGCACGAAGCCCGCGTCGTGGCGCGAGCGGCACATCGAGGGCCCGTTCGACGCGCGCACGGTGCCGGCGACGAGCTCCGGCCGGATGCTCGGTGACTACACCGGCCTGGTCTCGACCGGCTCGTCCTTCGTGGCCGTCTACGGCGTGGCCACCGGCCAGGCCGCCAACCCGGTGGACATCCACAGCGCGACCTTCTACAACTGACCGGCCTGATGCGGCCCTCCTGCGCTGGAAGCGCAGGAGGGCCGCACCCTTTTCCGGCCTTCGGACGGCCCCGCTACCGCATCAGGGTGTGGCAGGCGATCGCGGCGGCCGCGGTGACGTTCAGGGAGTCGACGCCCGCGGACATGGCGTCCCCGCTCATGGGGATGCACACCGGCTCGTCGGCCTCGTCCAGCCAGTGGGACGAGAGGCCGTCGCCCTCCGAACCGAGCAACAGGGCCACGCGGTCGCCCATGGACGCCTTCTCTATGGGCGTGGCGGTCTGGTCGGGGGTCAGGGCCAGCAGGGTGAAGCCGGCGGCGCGCAGCCTGCCGAGGTCGTCGTGCCAGTTGGCCATGCGGGCGTAGGGGATCGCGAAGACCGCGCCCATGGACACCTTCACCGCCCGGCGGTAGAGGGGATCGGCGCACCTCGGCGACAGGACGACCGCGTCGATGCCCAGGGCGGCGGCGCACCTGAAGATGGAGCCCACGTTCGCGTGGTCGACGAGATCCTCCAGGACGAGGACGCGCCGCGGCGGCCGAGCGTGCGGCGCGGGGACGTCGGCGCGGTCGACGACCTCCTCGGGGACGGCGGCGCGGCGGGCCGGGGCGAGGACGGCGTCGACGGACGGCAGGGGAAGGCGCTCCAGCGAGGCCAGGGCGCCGCGGTGCACCTGGAAGCCCGTGAGGGACTCCATGGTGGCGTCGTCGACCAGGTAGGCGGGGGCGTCCACGCCGTCCAGCAGGTCGGCCAGCGGTTCGGCCCAGCGCCGTGCCATCAGCAGCGACCGGACGGGGTATCCGGCGCCGACCGCGCGGCGGATCACCTTCTCGCCCTCGGCGACGAACAGGCCGTGCTCGGCCTCCAGGCTCTTGCGGAGGTTGACGTCGCGGAGGCGGACGTAGTCCGCGAGGCGCGGGTCGGCGGGGTCGGAGACGGGGATCAGGCTGGCCATTCCCCAAGTCTGCCGCCGGGCGGGCGGTGCCCCGGCTGCGCGGCGGCCGGATCCGGCCGCGGAAGGGGACTGAATCAGGTTCTAGAGAGGGATTCGCGTACGCTCGTACCCCTCCGATCGCTGGGCGCGGCGGCCGTGCGCGCCGCCAGGTTCGTCCGGGCTCACGCTCATGACCTGCGTCATTAGCAGTTTTGAGTCCTTTGTAACCTCTGGGGCGTACTACTACAGTGCCGGGGAACATCGGCCGGTTTCAGGTGAATCGAGGGCAGCCGTGAGCGGACGTCATCGCAATGACTTCCCCGGAGGGACGGGTGAAGGCGGGTACGACCCGTCCACTCCCGTCTTCGGGCCGGCCAATGACGGGTCGTCCGACTGGTTCGGAGGGCGGGAGGGCCAGGGCCCGCCGCTCGCCCAGCCCCCGGCGGGCCCGCAGGGCGCCCCGCCCGGCACGGCGCCGGGCGCGCCCGGCGAGACGCCCGAGTGGTTCACGCCCCGGCAGTCCTCCGAGCAGCCGGTCTACGGCCAGGGCCGGTACGGGGAGGAGCCGAGGACCGCGTCGCCGCAGGGCCCTGCCCCGGCGTCCTCGCCGCTGGCCGGGACGGGTTACAGCGAGTACGACGCCATCGGCGGGTCGGACGGCGGCCAGACCGGATTCTTCGGCGGCTCCGGCGGCTCGGGTGACTCCGGCGGCTACGGCGGCGGATCCGGTGGTTCGGGCGGTTCCGGCGGTTCGGGCGGCTACGGCGGCGGGTCGGGCGGCTACGAGTACGGGCGCCGCAGGCGCAAACGCAGCGCGACCGCGCTGATCGGGCCCATGGCCGGCGCCGTGGGCCTGGCGCTGCTGCTCGGCGTGGGCGTCTACGCGTTCGCCGAGAGCGGCGGCGGCTGCTCCGGCGACGGCGCGATGGACCTGTCCGTGGCGGTCGCGCCCGACATCGCGCCCGTGGTGGAGAAGGCCGCCGGACGGTTCAACGACGGCAAGCACAAGGTCGACGGCAAGTGCGTCAGGGCGACCGTGAAGAGGACCGAGCCCTTCTCGGTGACGACGCTGCTGTCCGGGCAGGCCGTGGCGAACGACCGGCCGGACGTGTGGATCCCCGACTCGTCCCTCTGGATCTCGCTGGCGCGGACCGAGGGCGACAACGGCGACAAGAGCGGCGTCGTGTCCACCAAGACCTCCCTCGCGACGAGCCCGATCGTGGTCGGGCTGCCGCGGACGCTCGCGGTGGAGCTGAAGAAGCAGGGCATCACCGCCAGCCCGTCGTGGGACAACCTGCTGAAGGCCGCGGGCGGCGTCGCGGGCGGCGCCGTCACCAAGAACCAGATGATCCCGGCGGGGTCGGTGCGGCTCGTCGTGCCCGACCCGATGCGCAACGCCGCGGGCATGGGCTCCCTGATGGTCACGAGCACGCTGCTGGCGAACGACCCGAACCGGGACTCGATCTTCACCGGCATCGTGCGGACCGTCCGGGAGAGCACCGTCCCGAACGTCAAGGCGGAGTTCGAGCACTTCCGCAAGGACCGCACCGGCAAGCAGCCGATCTCGCTGTCGTCGGAGCAGGCCCTCTACTCCTACAACCGGAGCAGGCCCGCCGAGCCCGCGGTCGCGCTGTACCCGATCGAGGGCACGCTGTCGATGGACTACCCGTTCACCGTCACCGCCAAGGGCGACTCCCAGCGCAAGGCCGCCCGCCTGCTCGAACAGGCGATGCGGACCGAGGCGACCCGCAGGGACGTCCTCGACGCCGGCTTCCGGGCGACGGACGGCAAGGCTCCGCCCGGGTTCGGCGAGGCGGCCGGCGTCAGCCCCGCCCGGCCGCGGCAGCTGCCCGCGCCCAAGAGCGAGGACGTCGCGAAGGTCATGCAGGCGTGGTCGAAGCTGTCGCTCGGCCTGCGGATGCTGACGCTGATCGACGTGTCCGGCTCGATGGCCGAGAAGGTCGGGCCGAACGTCAACCGCCTCCAGGCCATCGCGCAGGTCTCGCAGGGCGGGCTCAGCATGATGTCCAACGACACCGAGCTCGGCCAGTGGCTGTTCTCGACGAACATGGACGGCAAGACCCCCTACAAGGAGACGGTGCCGGTCGGCGCCCTGGGCGATCGGATCGGGTCCAACACGCGGCGCGGCCTCGTGCTGTCCACGCTCAACCAGATGAAGCCGAAGCCGGACGGCGACACCGGCCTGTACCGGACGATGCTGGCCGCGTACAAGAGCATGAACGACTCCTACAAGCCGGAGTTCGGCAACTCGATCCTGCTGCTCACCGACGGGAAGAACGACGACCCGGACGGCCCGTCGCTGCAGGAGACGCTGAAGCAGCTCAAGGACATGCAGGACCCGAACAAGCCGATCCAGGTGAACATGATCGGGTTCGGCAAGGGCGTGGACCGGGGCGAGCTGGAGCAGATCGCCACGGCGACGAACGGCAACGTGCAGATCGCCATGACGCCCGGCGAGATCTCCAAGATCTTCCTGAAGATGCTGTCCCGCCGGATCCAGTGACCACCAATCGGTGATCTTCCGGATGCGCCAGGTAGTTCTTGATTTTTCCCTGAATTCCATGTCAACCGGGCGCCGGATTCGGCCGTCAATCTATGTGGAGGCCCGACGGGGAGCGGGGCCGTCGGGCCTCCGACCTCTTCCCCTCCCTGGCCCGTGACCGGGAGGCGGCCGCCGGTCGGACGACCGAACCGGGGCCGGGAGAGCGCACCGCTCCCTCTGAGATTTTCCAGCCTCGTCCCCGGCGTCCCTGACGTCCCGGACGAGGATTCCGAGCAAGCCCGCGGGAGGACTTCGTGTCCGGTTGGCCCAGTCTCGACCGCGCTGACGACGAGCGCCTGGCGCGGACGCTGGCGGCAGGCGATCCGAGCGCCCTCATCCAGGTCATGGACCGTTACGCGGCCCGCCTGTACGACTACTGCCACGCACTGCTGCGCGACCAGGACCAGGCGGCCGGCGCGCTCCACGACGCGCTCATCGCCGCCTACGCGCACGTGTCCGTCCTCCGCGAGCCCGAGAGCTTCCGCGGCTGGCTGTACGCGCTCGTCCGCAACGAGTGCATGCGGCGGCTGCGCGACCCGGACCGTCCCGCGCAGCGCCGCGAGGCACCCGAGGTCGAGGACGGCTTCCTGGACGACGCGGAGCTCGCCCGGCGCCAGGAGGCCCGGCGGCTCGTCCACGCGGCCCTGTCCGGCCTGCGCGGACGCGAGCGCGAGTCGCTCGACCTGCTGCTGCGGCACGGCCTGGACGCCGGGGAGATCGGCGGCGTCCTCGGCATGGACGCGCAGCAGGCCGCGGGGCTGACCGCCGAGGCCCGCGCCCGCCTGGACGACTCCCTCTCCGCCGCCTACATCGCCCGCGCGGGACGCGGCGACTGCCGCGAGGCCGCGGAGATCGTCGACGGCGCCGGATGGCCGCTGCCGCCGCCGGCCGTGCACAGGCTCGTCCAGCACATCGACGCGTGCGGCGTCTGCGGGCCCCGGCGCGACCGCGCCGTCTCGGCGGCGCGGCTCCTGCAGGTGCTGCCGGTCGCGATGATGCCGAACGACCTGCGCGGGCTCGTCATGGCGACCGCCACCGACCCGGCGCTGGCTCCCGACCTCGCCGCCATCGCGCACAGAGCCGAGCCGTTCGACGACTGGGGCTGGCCCTCCATGGTCGAGCAGGAGCCCGTGCGCGCGGCGCCGTCCGGAACCGGCGGCGGGAGCGGGCGCGGGGTGTGGGCCGCGCTGGCGGCGGCGGCCGCCGTCATCGCGGTCGTCGCGGCGGCGTTCTACCTGATGTCGGGCCCGTCCGGCGAGCCGACGGCCGCGCGGAGCCCCTCGGACGGGACGTCGGCGCCCGAGGTCTCGCCGTCCTCCCCGACCGAGTCGCGGGAGCCGTCCGACACCCCGACGCCCACGCGGTCCGCCACCCCGACGCCGACGACCACGTCGCCGACGCCGACCCCGACGAGGACGCGCGAGCCGTCGCGCTCGCCGAAGCCGACCGCGACCCGCACCCAGCCGAGGACCGGGCGGCTGGCGATCGGCTCCTGCACCATCGAGGGCCCGGGCCCGGGCAGCTGCACCATCCTCGTGCGGGCCGTCGGCGGGACGGTGACCTGGTCGGTCACGGGCGCGTCCGGCGGTCTGAGCGCCAGCGGCGGCGGCACGCTGCGCAGCGGCCAGTCCGGCTACGCCCGCGTCAGCGGGACCTGCACTCCGCCCGGCGGCTCGGGCACGGTCAGCTTCTCCAACGGGGACGTGCGCACCGTGACGCTGTCGTGCCAGCCGGAGGACGGGGGCGGCCCCGGCGGCGGCCGGCGGACCAGTTGATCGCAGAAGTGACCCAGATCACTTTCATCGCCGGGAGGCCTCTCCCACATGGCGATACGGCCACGGGGCGTACCGGATTCGTCACTTAAATCCGCTCATAAAGGAGAAATCCCAGCAACTTGGTGGCAAGATCAGGCAACCTGAGTCGGCCGACGCGCGTCGGGGCTCGTCGGGGGCAGATCTGTGAAACCGATTTCGACTGGGAGGGTTCCCGTGGCCGGTGAGCCAGGGGCCGCGCAGAATGACGACCTCAGGCTGGCGGACTCGCTGCGAGCCGGGGACGTCATCGCGCTGACCGAGGTCTACGACACCTACGCGCCGTTCCTCTTCGACTACTGCCACGGCCTGCTGCGCGACCGCGTCGAGGCGTCCGGGGCCCTGCGCAACGTCGTCATCGCCGCCCGCGAGCACGTGGACCGGCTCACCGAGCCGGCGCGGCTGCGCGGCTGGCTCTACGCGATCGCCCGCAAGGAGTGCATGCGGCGCCGCGACAGCCCGAACCGGCACACCGGGCAGGAGGCCCCGGAGGCCGAGGACGAGCTGACGCCCGAGCAGCTCGCCCGCCGCGAGGAGCGCCGGCTGCTCGCGCACAGCGCGATCGCCGCGCTCAACGGGCGGCAGCGCGAGGCCATCGACCTGTCGGTCCGCCACGAGCTGGACGAGGTGGACCTGTCCGGCATCTTCGGCATGCCGCTGGAGGAGACGCTCGCGCTGGCGCAGCAGGCCCGCGAGGACCTCGCCGCCGCGCTACACGCGGCCCTCGTCGCGCAGAACCACTGGAAGGACTGCCCGAGCGTCGCGGCGCTGACCGAGTCGTGGCCGCTGTCCCCGCAGACGTCGACGGCGCTCGTCCGGCACGTGGAGAACTGCCCGGTGTGCGGGGTGCGGGAGACGCCGCCGCTGCCGCCGGACCGGCTGCTGTCGGTGCTGCCGATCGCGGCGATCCCCGCCGACCTGCGGCTGGACGTGCTGACCGCCGCGACCGCCGAGGACCGCGCCGGGAACCGCCGCGCCATCGCCGCCTGGACCGAGCCGTTCGACGAGTACGGCTGGCCGCTGCCCTACCAGCCGACCGCCCCGCGCGCCCGCGACCGCGCGCCCGGCAAGCGGCGCGCGCCGCTGCTCGCCGCCGTCGCGGTGGGCGTCGGCGTCCTCGTGCTGTTCGGCGGCGGCATGGCGTGGCTCGGCGGCGGGGACGACGGGAAGAACGCGGCGGCGACCCGTCCCGTGACGCCCGGCGACAGCACCCCGCCCGGCGGTTCCACCGCGCCGGAGCCGATACCGACCGACCCCTCGTCCCCCACGTCGCCGACGGCGTCCCCGTCGAAGTCGCCGTCGAAGTCGCCGTCACCGTCGCCGTCGGCGTCGGAGGCCTCGTCGAAGCCGCCATCGAGCAGGCCGCCGGCGCCGCCCACCACCAGCGCGCCGAAGCCGCCCAAGCCCGGCACGCTGTCGGTGAGCGGCTGCGACATGGGCAGGAACGACTCCTGCACCGTCACGGTCACCGCCGTGGGCGGCTCCGTGAACTGGCAGGTGACCGGCACGTCCGGGCCCGTCAGCGCGGGCGGCTCCGGCCACCTCGACGCGGGCCAGAGCGGCGGCGTGCGGGTCTCGCGGGCGTCCGGGTTCTGCTGGGGGCGGCAGACCGGCACGGTGATGTTCTCCTCCGGCCGCTCGGCGACGGTCACCTACCGCTGCTGAGCGGGGGGCCCGCCGCCGGGCGGGCGCCTACCAGACCGAGCCCGCGTCGAGCGTGCGGTGGGCGCGGTCCAGCAGCAGCGGCACCCCGCCGCCGATCTGGTCGAAGCCCTCGCCGACCGTCGCGTTCTGCAGGTAGCGGGCGTGGATGCCCTCCAGGATCACCGCGAGCTTGAAGCACGCGAACGCGACGTAGAAGTCGAGGTCGGCGAGGTCGAAGCCGGTCAGCTCGGCGTACCGTCCGGCGAACTCGCGGCGCGTGAGGAAGCCGGGCGCGGAGGTGATCGTGGCGCCGACCGGGAGCTGCTCGGCGTCGGCCGCCTCGGCCCAGTAGACGAGCGTCAGCCCGAGGTCGGACAGCGGGTCGCCGAGCGTCGACATCTCCCAGTCGACGACGGCCGCGATCTCCGGGCGCGGCTCCAGCCGGGCGAGCGCGTTGTCGAGCCGGAAGTCGCCGTGCACCAGGCGGGCCGGGGCGTCGGCCGGCAGCCGTTCGGCCAGCCGCGCGACGAGGCGGTCGTACTCGGGCAGGTCACGGGCGTTGCCCGTGGCGCGGACGGCCTCCTGCGAGGAGTCCCACTGCTTGCCCCAGCGCTTGAGCTGGCGCTCCATGTAGCCGCTCGGACGCCCGAAGTCCCCCAACCCGACGGCCCGCACGTCGACCGTGTGGATCGCGGCGAGCGCCTCGGCCAGCGCGTCGCTGAGGCCGCGCGCCTGCTCGGGGGTGATGCCGGCGGCGTCCTCCCGGGTGCGCAGGACGCGTCCCTCGACGAAGTCCATGAGGTAGAAGCGGGCGCCGATGACGTCCTCGTCGTCGCAGAAGGCCAGCGCCGTCGGCACCGGCACCGCCGTCCCGCGGCCGAGCGCCGACAGCACGCGGTACTCGCGGCCCATGTCGTGCGCCGTCGGCAGGACGTGGCCGAGCGGCGGCCGGCGCAGCACGACGCGGCGGCCCCCGTCCAGCGCGATGCCGTACGTGAGGTTCGACCGCCCGCCCGCGATCAGGTCGATCGCGCTGATCCGTCCCGATCCGGGCAGCTCACGGGCCAGCCAGGCCGCCAGCCGGGGGACGTCGATACCGGGCACCCCGGCGGGCAGTTCTGCGTCAACGGTCATGACGCCCTATTAGAACGTGGCTCGGTCAGGGCTGGGAACCCCACCCCCGTACCGCCGTCCGGTCCGTGAGACCCCGGCCACTTCCGGCCGACTTGCGACCGCGTGTAATCCGATCTTCGAGGTCGACGCTGACCTGCGCGAACGCGGCGACCCTCAGCCCCTCTTTCCCCCAGGGTGAGCAAGTCGACCGAACTCCCGGGAGGAAAAAGGTGACACAAGGTGGAATGCTCGGACACGCGGGGTGCCCGTCTGCCGCCACACCTGATCGAACCCGGTTGAGGCGTCGTCAGCCGTCATCCCGCCACGACGCGGCGAGCCGTACCTGCGAGTCTCGCCGGACCAAGAGAAGTAACTGGGACCACTCGGGGGTCAAACCGCCCGATTGGGGGGGAACGCACCGTGGCAGACGCATGGCTGCCAAGAGCCGGCCGCATGCCGGCACCGAACGATGGCGGAGCGTTGCGGGGAGGTGCTCCCCGCGTCGTCTGGTGCGCCGAGGAGCACGACCCGCACACCGTCTCCGCGCGCTCGGTGGCCGCCGACCTGCTGAAGGAGAACCGCCCGGCCCACCTCGTGTGGCACCCGGGAACCGGTGAGATCGTCCAGCTCCTGCCCATCACCCGCGCGGCCCGGCTGCTCGGCGGCGCGCTCGGGCGGGAGGGCCGCGTCTGCGCGCAGATCATGGTGGTGGGCCAGTCGCGGTCGCCGTTCACCGGCTCGCCGCTCACCGGCGTCGAAGCGATCGTCCAGTGGCTGGACGCGTGGGGCGTCGCGCGCCGCTGGCCCGCCGGCCCCCCGCTGCCGTCGCCGCAGTCGTACCACGCGCAGCGCAGCCGCAAGGACTGGGCCCGCGGCGGGCACTACGGCGCGTCCCAGGTGCCGCTGCTGGACCGTCCCGACCCCGGCGGCATCGACGTCCGGCGCATCACCGGGCCCGACACCCCGGTCGCCCCCGTCCCCAAGCCCCGCCTCCCCGGCGCCCCCGCCGGCCCCCGGCTGGTCACGCCGCGCCCCCGCACGCCCGAGGCCCTCCGTCCGGCGCCGAGCGAGACGCCGGCCGCGCGCCCCGGCCCGCTGCACCCCGCGTCGGAGCCCGTCCCGGTCGGGCCCCTGTCCAACTGACGGCGCTACCCGGCGAGTGTCCGGACGATCTCGCACCCCTTGCGCAGCTCGGCCGGGGTCGCGGCCGAGCCGTAGCCGATCACGAGCCCGGACGCGCCCACGGGGCCCATGTGGTGGCGGTCCAGCGTCTCCACCACGACGCCGCGCCGGGCCGCCTCGTCCACGACCCGCGCGGCCACCGCCTCCGGGACGTCCACCACCAGGTGCAGGCCGGCCGTGTCGCCGCGCAGCGGCAGGCCGTCCAGCGCCTGCACCACCACCTCGCGGCGCCGCGCGTACTCCCCGCGCATCCGGCGGACGTACCTGTCCAGGTCACCCCGTTCCAGGAGGAGCCTCAGCGCGTCCTGCGGCACCACGGCGGTGCGGTCGTTCAGCTCCTCCCTCCGGAGCGCCACCTCCGCCACCAGGTCGGGACGGCCCCCCAGCCAGCCGACGCCCATGTCCGCAGTGAGGATCTTGGCGGTCGTGCCCAGATAGACGACGACGTCCGGGTCCAGACCGTAGAGCGCGGGCAGAGGGGCGACGTCGTAGCGGAACTCTCCGTCGTAGTCGTCCTCGGCGATGAGCGCCCCGTTGCGCCTCGCCCATGCCAGCAGAGCCTGCCTCCGCGGAACGGGCAGCACGCCCCCCATCGGGAACTGGTGCGACGGCGTCGTATAGACAAGGCGCAGGTCATCGGGCAGAGCATCGACGACGAGGCCGTGCTCGTCCACAGGACACGGAACGAGCTCCGCGCCCCGTCCCCTCAGAACCGCCCGCGCCCTGCCGTAGCCGGGCTCCTCCACACCCACCCGGTCACCAGGACGAAGGACGGTCGCGGCAAGCAGATCGAGCCCGTTCGTCGCCCCCCGCGTGACAAGAAGGCCGTCCACAGGACAGGCCACACCACGACTACGCCTGATGTAGTCGACCAGGGCCTGCCGTAGGCCGAGCGAACCATGCGGATCCTGACGCTGCTGCGGCGGCATGCCCGCAGCGAGCCGCCACGCCCTGCGCCACGCGGGCGTGTCCAGTGCCCCGACCCACGCAAGACCTGGCCTCAGGTCAATCTCGCCAGGGGCCGCCGCCCTCCGCGCCGGTTTCATCGTCAGCCGTGGCCTCGGCATAGGCGAGGCGGCCACACCCTCCGTCACGTACGTGCCGGACCCATGGCGCCCTTCCAGCCAGCCCTCCGCGTAGAGCTGCTCATACGCCTCCGTCACGACCGTCCGGCTGACACCCAGCAAACCGGCCAGGGCCCTACTGGACGGAAGCCGTTCGCCCGCGGCGAGCCGTCCCTCCCCCATGGCGGAACGCAACTGCGCGACAAGCTGCGCGCTCATCGGCTCCGGAGCGTCCCGCTCCACGGACAGAGGCAGATCGATCGACAAAGTGGTCACCCGCTATACGCGCCAAGTGGCCATACCCGCCAGGCCACTCGCCTCCTAGCGTAAACGGACATGAACCCACTCTCCTCAACCGCCCGCACCCGTCTCGGCCGCCTTCCGGAACGCTCCAGCACCGACAGGACCGTCCTGTACGAGATCCTCGACGACGGCCTGATCTGCCACCTCGGCCTCGTCGTGGACGGCTCCCCCCGCGTCATCCCCACCGGCTACGGCCGCCTGGACGACACCCTCTACCTGCACGGATCCACCGGCGCGAGCAGCCTCAGGGCCGGACCGTCCCAGGACGTCTGCGTCACCGTCACCCACCTCGACGGCCTCGTCCTCGCCCGCTCCCTGTTCCACCACTCCATCAACTACCGCAGCGCCGTCGTCTACGGCACACCCCGCCTCGTCGACGACCCCGAAGAGAAGCTGACCGGCCTCCGCGTCATCACCGAGCAACTGACCCCCGGCCAGTGGAACGTGGCCCGCCGGCCCAACCGCAAGGAACTGGCCGGCGTCTCCGTCCTGGCGCTCCCCCTGGACGAGGCCTCCGTGAAGGTGCGGCAGGGCCCTCCCGGAGACGAGGAAGAGGACTACGCCCTCGACATCTGGGCCGGCGTCGTCCCCGTCACCCAGACCTTCGGCGTTCCCGCCCCCGACCCCCTCCTCCGTCCCGGCATCCCCGTTCCAGGACATATCACCCAGCGCGTGACCTCCTAAATCGATCGCCCGCGATGCCCCGCGCAGTCGTTCATGGCCGTAGGGTGAGTCCATGAACGAGCGGCTGGTCTGGATCGACTGCGAGATGACGGGACTCGACCTGCGCGACGACGCGCTCATCGAGATAGCCGCACTGGTCACCGACAGCGAGCTCAACATCCTCGACGAGGGCGTCGACGTGGTCATCAAACCGCCGCCGGAGTCCATCACCCAGATGACCAAGGTCGTCCGCGACATGCACACCACGTCGGGCCTCCTGGAGGCCCTCCCCGGCGGCGTCACCCTCGCCGAGGCCGAGGACGCCGTCCTCAAGTACATCCGGGGCCACGTGAAGGACGCCAAGAAGGCCCCCCTGTGCGGCAACTCCATCGCGACCGACCGCTCCTTCCTCGCCCGCGACATGCCGGCCCTCGACGCCCACCTGCACTACCGCATGGTCGACGTCTCCTCGATCAAGGAACTGGCCCGGCGCTGGTACCCCCGCGTCTACTTCGCCAGCCCCGAGAAGAAGGGCGGCCACCGCGCCCTGGCCGACATCACCGAGAGCATCCAGGAACTGCGCTACTACCGCGCCGCCGTCTTCGTCCAGCCCCCCGGCCCCGACTCCGACACGGCCCGCGCCATCGCCTCCCAGGTCGCCTCCGGCTGACCCACCCCGAAGAAGCCGCTACACTACTGGGAGCCGGGAGCGATCCCGGCCACGGTGGGTGTAGCTCAGCTGGCAGAGCACTTGGTTGTGGTCCAAGATGTCGGGGGTTCAAGTCCCCTCACTCACCCCAGGCAAAGAGCCTGGTCACCAAGGGTGACCGGGCTCTTTCTCGTCTCAGGACCCGTGATCGACAATCCTCGGTGTCCGATTCTGGGAGCCCGTTGGGAGTGATCTTGCTGTGACACCCCCTGAAGAACCGCTCGCGACCCTGCTCGCCGCCCCAGATCGGCTCTGGACGGCCGCCGAGATCCTCGCCAAGCCCAGCCCCGTCCCGGCCGCTCCGGGCGTCTACGGCTGGCACTTCGACGTCGCGCCGTTCGCCTCCTTGCCGGCTCG
Source organism: Actinomadura sp. NPDC000929 (assembly GCF_040492065.1). NCBI lineage: Bacteria > Bacillati > Actinomycetota > Actinomycetes > Streptosporangiales > Thermomonosporaceae > Actinomadura > Actinomadura sp. NPDC000929. The sequence goes on from NZ_JBEUPA010000018.1 coordinate 73,406, forward strand.
ACAGTTGCTGTACGTGGGGATCGCGCCGCGCAAGATGACGTCCCGGCGCAGCCGGCAAAACCTGCGCACGCGGGTCCGCTACCACTACCGCGGCAACGCTGAGGGGTCCACGCTCCGGCGCACGCTCGGCTGCCTGCTCGGCCTCGAACTCCGACGCGTGGGCAGCGGCAAGCGCATGACGTTCGGCAAGCACGGCGAGCAGCAGCTCACGGCCTGGATGGCCGAGCACGCTTTCGTGTGCTGGACACCCCACCCGGAGCCCTGGCTCCTGGAGTCCCAGCTCATCAGCCAGCTTGATCTTCCCCTCAACCTGGACCAGAACAAGCACAACGCGTTCCACGCCCAGCTCACGGAGATCAGGTCAACAGCCAGGCGACTAGCCCGCGAGCTGCCCATCCTGACCTGAGCCGACTCAGCCGCCCGCCCAAATCTTCGCCATGCGCTCACGGGCCGCCGGCGGCGCGGGGATACGCTCGAAAACCCCCGGACCCTGGCGGTACAGACAGTCCACCCCGTACCGGTGGAGGAGGGCAACGGACACCTCGGCCGGCTTCTCAGGGAACAGACCAGAAAGCCTGTCGGCCGGTTCCGGGCTATGGGCGACGTAGTCGAGAAGCTGCCCAAGGGCGTCACGCACATACCGGTGGCCAGAGCCGCGCTTGGCCTCGATGATCTCTGTGCCGTCGGGCCCCGTGACGTGGATGTCAGTGATGCCGACCGGCGTCCGCAACCTTTCGGTCTCACAGCCTTCCAGGCTGGTGGTGTACTCGCGAACCAGCAGGGCTTCCGCGCGCTGAACGAGCACTCGCCGCCCAGCGGTCTGATAGCTGGTACATGTGGTGTGGACGTTTTCCAGGCCCACCACTTGTGTGCCCTGGGCGAGCGCCCGAGCCACCTCGTCCTCCCGCACAAGGTCCTGCTGGAGACTGACGGACGGTGTGATCCCGAGTCCTTGGAGCACTGCTTCCGCCTTGTCGTCGTCCAGTATCCGAAGCCCCATGAAGTTGTCACCCGCGTTGAAGCCCGGCAGTGCCCAGATCTCCTCGTAGGGAATCTCCGTGGCCTGAAAGCTCAGGAGACTGTAGACGTTGTTCCAGCTCCCCTTCTCGCCAGGTGTCCAGAGAGTGTCGGCGAATGCCGCGTTATCGAAGAGGACACCGACCTCCCCGATCCCACGGACCTTCTTCTGGCCGGTGAACAGCACGACATCACCGAACTGCACGCCCTTCATCTTGCCGTTCTGGAACGAGCCGGCTCCCCAGAACCGAGCCCGTCCTGACGGATGGAGCGTCAACAGTGCCTGACGCTGTTCCGGAGAGAGGTGGTCCTCACGCTCCGGAACTGTGAACGGGACTTCCTGCCCCAATGTGTCGGCCCACCGGCGTCGGGATGCGGGGTTGCCAGCCGAAGGCTGGACGACTACGACCGTCACACTCGCTCCCCTTGGTCGGATTTGCCATCCATGATCCGATCAGACCATATTTGCATCCTTAGACGGCGATTTCGACCAGCGGATCAGCCTGATCCGCTCCTGCCCCACGAATACGAAAGGCCCTGCTCGTCCGAAGGTGAGCAGGGCTTTCTCGGTCTAGAGTCGCCCCCTCCACGCGGGGTCACCATTCGCCGGGCGACCTCCGATGCCACGCCGCCCGACTTCAGCCCAGACCAGAGCATCCGACGATGGGAGCGCCGACGGCCTGCCACCTCCTTGCCGAACTCACGCTGCTGCCGCAGGCCACCGCCGCGGCAGCGACGAGCCTTCGGCTTGTCCGGCACATGCGCCGCGACGACCGTGACGCCGACCGCGACGACATCGGCGGGGCCATCGCCCGAAACGATCAAGCTCCGCCGTTGTTACGGTCTCGATAAGGCCTCCATCTGCGCGGTTCATCGACCTTCGAAGATCATGTGGTTATGCTCCGACCCTAGAAATGTCAACGACACGCCAAGGGCGACGGATGAGTGTCGACGAGACGGCTCCGCTGCGCGTACTCGTGGTGGACGGCGACGCCCGGTGCAGGGCTGACGTGATCTCCGTGCTGGACGGCAGCGACGAGTTCCAGGTCGTCGCCGACACCTCCGATCCCGCCGCGGCGGTCTCCCTGGCCGAACGCCTGCGTCCCGACATCGTCCTGCTGGACACGGCGGCCGCCGGTCAGGCGCTGCCGCTGAGCACGTCCTCGCGGGTGTTCGTGCTCGCCTCCGACGACCAGCCCGGCGTCGAGGCCGCTCTCCGCGCCGGCGCCTGCGGGCACCTCGTCCCGGGTTCGTTCACGGCCCACGACCTCGTCCGCGGCGTCCGCCACGCGTCCCGCACCACCCTCGGGCTGTCCGCCCGCGAGTCCGAGGTCATGGACCTCATCGCCACCGGCCGCTCCAACGGCGAGATCGCCCGCCAGCTCTTCCTCAGCGAGAAGACGGTCAAGAACCACGTCAACCGGATCTACGCGAAGCTCGGCGTCGGCTCTCGCGCCACCGCGATCGCCCTGTGGCGGGGCATGATGAGCGTCCTTCCGGCCCGCGAGTAAACCGATTCGCACTGGTCCGCAGGGCCTGATACTGTTCTTCCTGTCGCGAGGGACCCCGGCCCACCGCCGAGGCCCGTACGACAGGCGCCGTTAGCTCAATTGGCAGAGCAGCGGACTCTTAATCCGCGGGTTCGGGGTTCAAGTCCCTGACGGCGCACCCGCTACCACCAGCGACGATCTCCTTACTGGGAGTCGTCGCTGTTGTCGTATGGGGCCGAGCCGCGCCCGTCACCCTGCGCGCGTTCAAGGCGAGATCGTTTCGGCTCTTTGAGGGCGTCCAGCGCCTTGGCCGCCCGCGCGTGATCCCATTCGGGTCCGGACGCCGCATGGTCGTTCAGTCGCCTTTTCCACATCGCGCGTCAACTGGAAAGCGCTCCTTTCGCACTCGGTGTTTCGCGTTGGCGGTGGACGGACCTCACCCGCAGCGGATGCCGCGACCCGGGCTTCGCCGCTGGCGGGGGCGGGACGTGGCGGGGTGGTGACGGATGGCTGCGGACGCCTCCGCTCTGATCAACCAGACGCTATTGTCTTTTTGACAGAGGAGGTGTGCCGTGAGACCCCTGGAGGCGTCCGATCCCCGCCAGATCGGGCATTACCGAATGCTCGCCCAGCTCGGCCGCGGAGGCATGGGCCGGGTCCTGCTCGGCAGCGGGCCGGACGGGCGGCTGGCCGCGGTCAAGCTGGTCGACGAGCAGTTCGTGCACGACGACGGGTTCCGCGGCCGGTTCCGCCGCGAGGTCCGCGCCTCCCGCCGGGTCGCCGGGGCCTACACCGCGGCGGTGATCGACGCCGACTCCGAGGCGGCCGAGCCCTGGCTGGCGTCGGTGTACGTTCCGGGTCCCTCGCTGCACGAGGTCGTCGCCGCGGCCGGTCCGCTGGCGGCCGGGCCGGCGCTCCGGCTGGCCGCCGGGCTCGCGTCCGCGCTGACCGAGGTGCACCGCGCCGGGCTGGTGCACCGCGACCTGAAGCCGTCCAACGTGCTGCTCACCGAGGACGGCCTGCGGGTGATCGACTTCGGTATCGCGCGGGCCGTCGAGGGCGATGACGGCACCCAGCTCACCCGCACCGGCGCGCTGGTCGGCACGCCCGGCTTCATGTCCCCGGAGCAGGCCCTGGGGCGGGACCTGACCACCGCCAGCGACGTATTCTCCCTGGGTTCGACGCTGGTGTACGCCTGCACCGGCCAGGGCCCGTTCCACGCGCGGAGCACTCCGCAGACCCTGCAGAACGTGATCCACGCCGATCCCGTGCTGGGCGGTCTGCCGGACCGGATCCGCGAGATCGTTTCCGCCTGCCTGGCCAAGGACCCGGCCGCACGGCCGGCGCCCGCCGAGCTGCTGCGGTGGATCGGCGAGGTCCCGCCGTCCGCGCGACCCTGGCCGGACGCGGTGCACGCCACGATCGCGCGGCAGGGTACCGAGGTCGCCTGGCTGCTCCAGGCCCCGCAGGCCCCGCCGCCGCACGTCCCGCCCGCACCGGCGCCCACACCCACGGCCGTCGCGCCGGCGCCGGGCAGGAGGCGGTTCCTGCTGATGGCGGGCGGCGGCGCCCTCGGCCTCGCCGCGCTCGGCGGCGCCGCCGCCTGGGCGCTGCGCGGTGACGACGAGCCGGCGTCCGGCAAGAAAAGCGTGTCCGGCGGGAACGGCGGTACGGACGCGAAGCCGCTGGCGGTCTTGGAAGGCCACGCCGGTTCCGTGCACCACGCCGAGTTCGACCGCGCGGGTGCTCTCCTCGTCACCGCCGGGGAGGACGGCACCGTGCGGCTGTGGGACGCCAGGACCCGGCGGCCGTCCGGCCAGCCGCTCAAGATCGCCCCCAAGTCGGCCCTCAAGGCCACGTTCGACAAGGCCGGGCGGTTGCTGCTCACCGCCAGCATGGACGGCGGCGTCAAGGTGTGGGACGTGCAGAGCCGCCAGCAGGTCGGCGCTACCCTCGGCATCCCCATGTTCGACTTCAGCGACGATCCGGCCCCGGTGAGCGACGTGGCCTTCAGTCCCGCCGGGGACCGGCTGGCGGCCATCGGCTCCCACCTGAAGGTGTGGGACACCGATTCCCGCAAGGAGGTGAGCGGGCTCACCTTCGACAAGGCGAACATCATGTCGTTCATCGCGTTCAGCGGAGACGGGAAGCTGCTGGCCTTCACCGAGCGGGATCTGGTGCGGGTGCTGGACGTGAGTTCCCGCGAGGTGGTCGGGCAGCCCCTGCGCGGGCACACCGTCCAGATCACGAAGGCGGATATGAGCCCGGACGGCCGGACGCTGGCGACCGGGGGCGCCGACACGACCGTGCGGCTGTGGGACGTCCAGCGCACGGCTCCGCTCGGTGAGATCGTGCCCGCGAGCGACCACGCCCCGCAAGGCATGGCGTTCAGCGGGGACGGACGGCTGCTGGCCACCGTCGGCAACGACTCCACCGCGCGGCTGTGGGACGTCGCCGGGCGCAAGGAGGTCGGGAAGCCGATCAACCTCCCGGGCAAGGCCTCCGCCGTGGCGTTCAGCCCGGACGGGAAGGTCCTCGCCGTCGGCGGCGACGAGAAGGTGTGGCTCTACGACGTCGCCGGCCGCACCCGCGCCTGAACCGCCGGTGAGCGAGGTGACCATGCGACCGCTCGCCGCGTCCGACCCGGAGCGGGTCGGGCACTACCGGATGCTCGGCGAGCTCGGCCGCGGCGGGATGGGCCGGGTGCTGCTGGGGTCCGCGCCCGACGGGCGGCCGGTGGCGGTGAAGCTCATGCACGCCCGGCTGGCCGGCGCCCCCGGCTTCCGGGAGCGGTTCCGCGCCGAGGTGGCGGCCACCCGCAGCGTGTCCGGCGCGTACACGGCCGCCGTGCTCGACGCGGACGCCGACGCGCCGACGCCGTGGCTGGCGTCGGTGTACGTGCCGGGGCCGTCGCTGCGGGACGCGGTCCGGGCGGCCGGGCCGCTGCCGGAGCCGGCGGTGCTGCGGCTGGCGGCCGGGCTCACGGCCGCCCTCGTGGAGATCCACCGGGCCGGGCTGGTGCACCGCGACCTCAAACCGTCCAACGTGCTGCTGGCCGCCGACGCCCCGAAGGTGATCGACTTCGGGGTCGCGCGGGCGGCCGAGAGCGACGGCGACGGGCAGACCGGCGTCCTGGCCGGGACGCCCGGGTACATGTCGCCGGAACAGGCCGAGGGAGGGTCGGCGACCGCGGCCGGCGACGTCTTCTCGCTGGGGGCGGTGCTGGTGTACGCCTGCACCGGCCGCGGGCCCTTCGACGGGCCCGGCCCGGCGCAGGCGCTCTACAACGTCGTGCACGCCGAGCCCGATCTGTCCGGCGTACCGGACCGGCTCCGCCCGGCCGTCGCGGCGTGCCTGGCCAAGGACCCGGCCCGCCGGCCGGACCCCGCCCGGCTCGCGGCGATGCTCGGCGCGGTCGCCCCGGCCGCGCAGCCGTGGCCGCCCGCGGTGCAGCGGATGATCGACGAGCGGCGGGCCTGGATCGGATGGACGCCCAATTCGGAACCCCCGGCGACCCTGGCCTACACGCGCCGCCCCCGCTTCGGCCCGTCCACCGCCCTCGGCTCCCGGCGCGGCGTCCTGGCGGCGTGCGCGGCGGTGGCCACGACCCTGGTGGTCGCGGCCCTCGTGGCGACGGTCCTGGTGGTGGCGCCGTGGTCGGAATCGGCCGCCCGAAGCGACCCCGCGGCGCACCGGTCCACGGCCCCGCCGCCCAGCCGATCGCTGCGCGGGCACACCGCGTCCGTGCGCGACCTGATTTTCACCCCGGACGGCCGGACTCTGGCCAGCGCCAGCGACGACGCCACGGTACGGCTCTGGAACGTCGCGGACGGGAAACAGCGCCGCGCGCCCCTCGACCACCCCGACGGCGTCAACGCGCTGGCGATGAGCCACGGCGGCAGCACCCTGTACACCGCGGGCGACGACGGCCGCCTCCGCCTCTTCCCGGTGTCGGGCAAGGGCGAGCCGGGCGACCTCGACATCGATCTCGGGCCCCTGACGTCCCTGGCCCTGAGCCCGGACGACCGCGTCCTGGCCACCAGCAACACGGACCAGTCCGTGCGGCTGTGGGACCTGGACGACGGGAAGGTGGGCCCGCTCCTGGGGACCGACGCAGGCAACGTGCAGGCCCTGGCGTTCGCCCCGGACAGCCGGATGCTGGCCATCGGCACGACCGGCACCGAGCAGGACCCCAAGACCGGGAACACTCGCGGTGTGGCGCAAGTGTGGGAGGTCTACGACCGCAAGAAGCTCAGCGAGAACCTGTCCGGCCACGACTCCTGGGTAGAGGACGTGGCGTTCAGCCCCGACGGGCAGACGCTGGCAACGGCGGGCGGTGAGACCGTCCGCCTGTGGGACGTGGCCCGGACCCAGCAGAAGGGCACTCCGTTCCAGTGCGACGGCCGCTGCAACACGACGGTGTTCAGCCCGAACGGCCGCATCCTCGCCGCCGGAGGCTCGGGAGGGACCGTACGGCTCTGGGACGTGACCCGCCACCGGCAGCTGGGCCCCGCACTCACCGGGCATGGCGGCGCCGTCTTCAGCGTGTGCTTCAGCCCGGACGGCCGAACCCTCGCCACCGCCGGCGAGAACGGCACCATCCACCTATGGCAAGCCCCCACGTAACCCGCAAGCCGACCTCCGCCGCACCGACGGCTCCCCCTCACGTTGCAGGCGGCCCAGGATGCGCGCGTCGTACGGTGAGGGCGTCGTCGGGCAGGGCGAAGGAGCTCACCACGTCCTGGTCGATGATCGTTTGGGGGCGGTGGGGGCCGTCGAAGGCGGTGGTGTGGAGGCGGAACCGGCCAGTGTTGCCGATCTTCAGCGTGCGCAACTTCCAGGGTTCGTCCCGGGCGGCTTCAGTGTGGGGCGGCACGGCCAGGTTGAGAATGGTGGATGCCTCTCGCTGCTGGTCGTACCGGGTGCGGGCCGCGGTGTAGGAGGCCAACCGCAGTTCCGCCTGCGAGGGCGGCTCAAGACCAGGCCTGCTCTCCTGCCTCGAAGACCGCGGCTCTTGCGGTGCCAGGGCCGCGAGCCACGACCGGGTGCTCTCACCGATGTGCGGCTCGTCGGCGGCCCGCCGCAGCCATCGCCAGAGCCGGTGGTGAAGTGCAGGGCCTGCCCGGTCAAGCCACTCCTCGACCAGCCGGCGAAACGCCTCCTCGCGGCGTCGAGCGCCGCGGCGGCGGCCCGCCGCCAGGATCTGCGTGCCCGCCCCGGCGAACGCCCGGCACAACGGCGCGATCGGCACCTCCCCGACCCGGTGGGCGTACCGCACCGTGCGGATGTCCCACATCACCCCGCGCAGCAGCGTCGCCGCCGCCAGCACCGCACCGTCCAACCGCTCCGGCCGCCGCAACGGATCGGGCCACGTAGGGCGCCCGCGAAGGGGCGGAGTCCTGCGGTCGGCGGTCAGCCCGGCGCCCGACAGGTGCCAGTACGAGTCGTCGCAGTACACCGACCCGCTCTTCGCACGGATGACACCGTCACCGCCAAGGCCGACAACGATCCCATCAGGCCCTGCGCCCACGGTGACCGGTGACCTGTCAGCGGAATCGAAACGCGCCTCGGTCACATCGTCCAACCACATCTCCAGTTCAGCCGGTCCGGCGTCATCGGACCCGATGGGGAACCGGCGTCCGGCCACCACCTCCACGAATCCGACCAACCTGTCGCCGGCCCGCTCCACCTGAAAGGTCCGCACCTGCGCGCCGGTCAGGTCATAGTCGGCGGCCAGCCCCGCCGCCAAGTCCTCGGTCAGCGGCACACTCCGCGGCATCACCACTCCCCGGTAATCCCGGCCGGGCACGGCCCACGGTCCCCGCGTCGGCAGCAGCGGCTCCAGCCGGTGCCCGGCAGAACCGGCCTCCTGCACCATCCACGCCCGCCGTTCCGCTCCGAAGTCGGCCATCCAGGCCAGCGCGACCCGCGCCCGCCGCTCGCGGCGCCACCGGGCCCGGGCCACCGCAACACGGAACAGCGCGAAGGTGTTGTTGTCCCACACGTCAGACGTCCAGTGGACCGCTTCCCGGTCGAACATCCGGCCGTCGGCGGCCACCGCCTCGATCCGCGCCACCGAACGATCCAGCAACGCGCCGAACGCGGCCGCCGCCACCGACTCTCTCGGCCTCATGCCCCTCCACCTGAGCGCCGATCCGCTTGGGTACGAACCATCGCACGTAAGCCCACACCGCCGCGTTCATCCGGCGCCCTCTGCACGAACCCTAGGAGACGCCGGTGGTGGATTTCTTGGTGCCTGCGGCGGCCTTGTTTCGGGGTTTGCGTTGGCGGGCTCGTCCGCGTCGGGTTGTGTCGGGGTGGAGGGTTAGGAGGTTGTTGTCGCGTTCGATCGCCTCTAGGGACAGGGTGCGGTAGCCGGCCTCTTCGAAGAGGACGGTGATGCGGTCGGGTTCCACCCGCATTACCGTTCCGGTGCCCCATGCGGCGTGCTGCACCTCGGCGTGTAGGGGAAATGGGGCGTCGTCGGTTTGATCCGGTGTGGTGGACGTTTCGTTGGGACGGTCCGGAGTGGCGGTCGCCCCGGTTTGGCAGATGTCGCAGGTTCCGCATGAGCCTGGGTGGGGTTCGCCCAGGTATTCCAGGAGGAAGCGGCGGCGGCAGTCTGTCGTCTCCGCGTAGGCGCGCATCATGTCGATGCGTGAGTCGTCGACGCGGCGGCGGTTCTCGTCGAGTTCCACGGCACGTGCCACGGCCTCTTCGGGCGGCGGGCCCTGCTGGGCGTATCGCAGGTTTCCGCGGCCGGTCGTCTCCACGGCTCCGGTCTGTTCCAACAGGTTGACCAGGCTGGTGAGCTTGGATGCGCCGACGCCCAGGGTGGTGCGCATCTCGCTTGCCGGGACGGTGCCGCCGTGGGTCTGGAGGAGCGTCGCGGTCTGGAGCAGCTTCTCCTCGTCGGGCTTGCCCGCGGCGAAGAAGCGGCGCAGCCCGAGGTCCTGCGACCGGTAGTACAGGACGGCCGCAGCGGGCTCCCCGTCCCGGCCGGCGCGGCCGATCTCCTGGTAGTACGACTCCGGGGACTCGGGCGGAGCGGAGTGCAGCACGTAGCGGACGTCGGGCTTGTCGATTCCCATGCCGAACGCCGAGGTGGCCACCACGACGTCGAGCTCGTCGCCCTGGAACGCCTCGTGCACCCGGTGGCGGTCCGCCGCCTTCATCCCGGCGTGGTAGGAAGCCGCGCGCAGGCCCGCCGCGGTCAGTTCCTCGCCGTAGGACTCGGCGTCCCGCCGGGTGGCGACGTAGACGAGGCCCAGTCCCTTTCGTCCGGCGGCGTCCTCGACCAGTGCCTTCCTCTTGTCCGCCTCCTCGTGGAACCGCCGTACCTCCAGGGACAGGTTGGGACGGTCGAAGCCGCGGACGATCTGCTGCGCCTCCGCCAGCCCGAGCGTCGCGAGGACGTCGTCGCGGACCGGCGGCGAGGCGGTCGCGGTCAGCGCGATCACCGGGGGGTGGCCGAGACGCTCGATCACCCGGCCGAGCCGCTGGTAGTCCGGCCGGAAGTCGTGGCCCCACGTGGAGACGCAGTGCGCCTCGTCGACGGCTATCAGCGAGGGGCGCACGGCGGCGAGCCGTTCCACGACCGACGGCTTGGCGAGCTGCTCGGGCGACAGGAAGATGTACTCCGCCCGGCCCGCCCGGATCTGGTCCATGGCGTCCTCGCTCGCCCCGTCGGACTGGGCGGAGTTGACCATCACGGCGCCGCCGGCGTCGCGGCCGGTCAGCGCGAGCATCTGGTCCCGCTGCAGGGCGATCAGGGGCGAGATCACGACCGTCGGCCCGGGGAGCAGCTGGGCGGGGACCTGGTAGACGGCCGACTTGCCGCCGCCGGTCGGCATGACCAGCAGGACGTCGCGGCCCCGCAGCAGGTGCTCCATCGCCTCGCCCTGGCCGGGGCGCAGGTCCGGCCAGCCGAAGACCTCCCTGGCGACCCGGCGCAGCCGGCGGCGCCTGCCCATCCGGCCCCAGACGTCCCGCATGCCCATTCGGTCCTCCTCGCGCCCGTGCCCCCGCCGCCGACCCGGCGAAAGCGACGAAACACGCAGAGATCTTTCTCAACGGCGCCCGCGGAAACGTCCGGCGGCATTGCACTGCGGTAACGCCCGCCGGCAGCCCTTCGCGCCTTCCGTCCGGGATCGGCCAGGAGGGCTCGCGGGCAGGGGAAGCCGGGCACGATCACTCCGACTGGAGTTCGGTTTGTGGTGGGTTGCTAAGAGGTGGCCGTGCAGGAGCCTTCGCTCATCGGACGCGATGCCGAGTTCGGCAGGCTGATCGAGTTACTGGGGCGCAGCGCCGAGGGCGCTCGGCAGATCGTCTTCATCGAGGGTGAGCCCGGGATCGGCAAGACGCATCTGCTGGAGGCGCTGCTCGACCGGGCGGGACGGCAGGGGGCGCGGACGCTGTCGGGGACGGCCGACGCGATGGGCGGGAGCCGGCCGTTCGGCACGCTCGCCGCCGCGCTGGACGATGAGGGGCTGCTCTCGCCGGCCGGCGCGCCGGCGGAGAAGGGGCTGCGGGGCCTGCAGGTGATCGAGGGGCTGCTGGCCGGGCTGGAGCGGCTCGCCGCGCGCGGGCCCGTGGTGTTCGCCCTGGAGGACCTGCACTGGGCCGATCGGGAGACGCTCCGGGCGTTCGACGCCGTCGTCCGGCATCTCGGCGCGCTGCCGCTGCTGCTCGTCGGCACCTTCCGGGGGTACCCGCGGAGCCCGGAGCTGGCGGCCCTGCTGGACCGGGTGACCTCGCGGGGCGCGGACGTCCTCAGGCTGGACGGCCTCGGCGAGGAGGCGGTGGGGGCGCTGGGCGAACGGCTGCTCGGGGCGCGGCCGTCGGCGGCGCTGCGGCGGCGGCTGGCCGCCGCGGGCGGCAATCCCCTGTTCGCCGTCCAGCTCCTGCGCGCCCTCCAGCACGAGGCGTCCCTGACGGTGCGGGACGGTGTCGCGGACGTCGCCGACGGGCCGCTGCCGCCGGGGCTGCGGGAGATCCTCGTGCGGCGCTTCGGGCACCTGCCGAGGGCGACGGCGGAGCTGCTGCAGGTGGCGTCGGTGCTCGGGGCGTCGTTCGCGCCGGGCGAGCTGGCCGCCGTGCTGGGCAGGCCGCTGGCGGGGCTGCTGCCGCAGCTCAACGACGCCGTGGCGCACGGGCTGATCGGGGAGCGCGGGGACGCGCTCGCGTTCCGCCATCCGATGATGCGGGAGGCGCTGTACGAGAGCCTGCCGTCGGCGATCCGGCGCAGGCTGCACCACGAGGCCGGGCAGGCGCTCGCCTCGGCGGGGAGTCCCACCGCGCAGGTCGCCGCGCATCTGGCGGAGGGCGCCGAGCCGGGCGACCCGCAGGCCGTGGCCTGGCTGCGCAGGGCCGCCGAGGAGGTCTCCGCCTACTCGGTGGGGATGGCGGTCCGGCACCTGGAGCGGGGCCTGGAACTGGCGGGCATGGACGAGGAGCGCGCCGCCGCGGTGCGCGCCGACCTGGTGCCGCTGCTGGCCCTCGAAGGCCGGTTCGCGGAGGCGCGGGAGGTCGCGGCGGCCATCCCGGAGGGGCGCCTCGCCGCGGAGGACGAGATCAGGCTGCGCAGCGGCCAGGCCCGCGCGCTGTCACGGCAGGGCCGCTGGGCGGAGGCCGCGCGCGCCTTCGAGTCCATCGCCGGGCTGCTGCCCGCGGGTCCACTGCGGGCGCTGTTCGACGCGCGGGCCGCGTACGCGCTCATCTACGCCGGGGACGTGGGGGCCGGGCGGCGCCGCGCGGAGGACGTCCGGGAGAGGGCCCGGGGCCGCGAGTACGAGCAGGCGCTCGGCGCCGCGCTGACCACGCTGAGCCTCGCGCTGGCCGCGGCGGGCGACCTGCGGGACGCGCTGGAGCTGGGCGAGCGGGGGCTCGCGGCCGTCGGCCATTCGCGTCCGGCGCCGGGGGCGTTCCTGTTCCCGCACGTCCCGGTCGGGTTCGTGCTGCTGGACGCCGACCGCCCCGCCGAGGCCGAGCGCGTGCTGCAGCGCGGCCACGCGCTGGTGGAGGAGGTCGGCGCGCTGACGTTCCGGCCGTACTTCCCGGGCGTGCGGGCGCTCGGCGGCTTCCATTTCGGCGACTGGGAGTCGGCCCTGTCGCAGGCGGAGTCCGGGCTCGTCCTGGACGAGGAGATCGGCACCCGCTGGCTGTTCTTCGCCGAGACCGTGATCGGGCGGATCGCGCTGGCCCGCGACGACCTCCGGACGGCCGGGCGGATGGCGGCGGAGACGCGGCAGGTGCTGGACGGGCCGGACGCCCCCGAGTTCGCGACCGGCCGGGGCTGGGCGCTGTGGATCGAGGCCCTGCTACTGGAGGCCGGGGGCGAGGGGGACGCGGCGGCGCGGACGGCGGTGCGGGCGTGGCGTGCGCTGGACGGCTGCCGGATGCTCGGCAACCGGCTGCCCGCCGTGGACGCGGTGCGGCTCGCGGTGGCGGCCGGCGACGCGGGGT
>NZ_JBEUPA010000019.1:0-83243 GCF_040492065.1 Actinomadura sp. NPDC000929
TTTCGGTGCCATCCTTTCCGTGGTCAGCCGATGTGGCGGTACCCGGCCGTCCCCGGCCGCCCTCGCGGCGCGCGGGCCGCTCGGGGATGATCGGCTCCTCGATCGGGATGCCGGACGGCTGCCGGGCGCCGGTCAGCTTGACCAGCTCGGAGTCGCCGGTGGACACCCGGGTCCGGGGCGCGTTGATACCGGCGCGGCGCGTCATCGCGGACGTGGAGCGCACCTGGTGCGGCAGGACGAGCGTGACGACCGTGCCGCGCTCGCCGGCGCGGGCGGTGCGCCCGGCGCGGTGCATGTAGTCCTTGTGGTCGGCGGGCGGGTCGACGTGCATCACCAGGGAGACGTCGTCGACGTGGATGCCGCGGGCGGCGACGTCGGTGGCGACCAGCACGCTGATGGTGCCCTCGCGGAACTCGGCGAGGGTGCGGGTGCGCAGGCCCTGGCTCTTGCCGCCGTGCAGCCCCGCCGCGCGGACCCCGGCCTGGGTGAGCTGCTTGGCGAGCCGGTCGACGCCGTGCTTGGTGCGGGCGAACAGGATCGTCCGGCCCTCGCGGTTGGCGATCTCGGCGGTGACGGCGCTCTTCTCCTTGGGCGCCACGAGCAGCAGGTGGTGGTCCATGGTGGCGACGGACTCGTCCACCGGGCCGATCGCGTGCGTGACCGGCTCGTTCAGGTACCGCCGGACCAGGACGTCGACGTCCTTGTCGAGGGTGGCGGAGAACAGCAGCCGCTGCCCGCCGGGCTTGGCGGCGTCCAGGATGTCGGTGACGTCGGGCAGGAAGCCCATGTCGGCCATGTGGTCGGCCTCGTCGAGCACGGCGATCTCGACGTCGGACAGGTCGCAGGCGCCCTGGCGCATCAGGTCCTTGAGGCGGCCGGGGGTGGCCACGAGCACCTCGACGCCGCGGCGCAGCGCGTCGATCTGCTTGAACATCGAGGTCTGGCCGATGACGGTCTTGAAGCGCAGGCCGAGCCCGCGGCCGAGCGGCTCAAGGTTGGTCTGGACCTGCTGGGCGAGCTCGCGGGTCGGGACGAGGATCAGCGCCAGGGGGCGCTTGGGGGCGGCCTTGCGGCCGGAGAGGCGGGCCAGGAGCGGCAGTCCGAACGCCAGGGTCTTGCCGGAGCCGGTCTTGCCGCGGCCGAGGACGTCGCGCCCATCCATCACGTCGGGGATCGCGGCGGCCTGGATGGGGAACGGCGCCTCGATGCCCTGGCGGACCAGGGCGCTCACCAGAACCGGCGGGAGGCCGAGCTCGGCGAAAGTGGGAACCCTCTCCTCGTCCGCGATGGCGGGCATGGTGGGGTTCTGTTCAGCGGCAGCTGTGGTCACGCATTACCTTCCGAGAGGGGGGCACGTCTCGGGAGGCACCGCGCTGGGTTTGGCCTGCAAGGACGAGCCTGGCGCCGTTCGTCGGCGCCGAAGAGTGATTCCTAGAGTCTAACGTCGTCAGGGGACGACCTTATGCCCCGTCTCCGAAGGAACATGCGCCACGGCACGCTCAGCAAGCACACGAAACACCGTTGACGGGGGCGGTGAGCGGGTCGGGTGAACGCCGCGTGACGGCGCCGCCACCGGTCTGCACGGGGTAGCCCTCCCGGGCCCAGTACTCGAACCCGCCGAGCATCTCCCTGACGGGACGGCCGAGCTTCGCGAACTCCAGCGCCGCCTTCTGGGCGCCGTTGCAGCCGGGCCCCCAGCAGTAGACCACCACGTCCGCGTCGTCGGGGACGAGCGCGGCGGCGCGTTCGGCGATGTCGGCGGTGGGCAGGTGGACGGCGCCCCGGACGTGGCCCTGCGCCCAGCTCTCGGCGCTCCGGGTGTCGACGACCACGAGGCCGGGCGTCCCCTCGGCGAGTCGGGCGGCCACGTCGGACACGTCCGTCTCGAAGGCGAGGCGGGCGGAGAAGTGGCGGAGCGCCTCTGCGGCGGTGCCGGCGGGCGTCTGGTCGGCTGCGTTCATGGGGCTCCCTCGAAGGTGAGAAGTCTCTCGTGGCCGTCTCGATCCTCGGGGGCCGGCGGCGCGTCCGGAAGTGGCGCGAATGCCGCATATCGCTAAGATCTCGCCATGCGCGTCGCCACCCCGTCCCGCCGGCACACCGTGTCGGTGCTGGTGTTCGACGGCATGGCGCCGTTCGAGCTGGGCACGGTCGTCGAGGTCTTCGGGCTGCCCCGCCCCGAACTGGACGTCCCCTGGTACGACCTGCGTGTCTGCTCGCTGGAACGCGGCCCGATGCGCGCGGTGGGCGGTTTCACGATGACGGCCGAGCACGGGCTGGACGTGTTCGCGTCGGCGGACACCGTCCTGGTCGTCGCCGTCCCCGACGTTCACCGCGACCCGCCGCCGGAGGTCGTCGCGGCGCTCCGGGAGGCGCACGCGCGGGGCGCCCGCGTGGCGTCCATCTGCTCGGGCGCGTTCGCGCTGGCCGCCGCCGGGCTCCTGGACGGACGGGCGGCCACCACGCACTGGCGGTACGCCGACCTGCTGCGCCGGCGCCACCCCGGCGTCCGGGTGACGCCCGACGTCCTCTACGTGGACGGCGACGACGTGCTCACCGGGGCGGGCAGCGCGGCGGGCCTCGACATGTGCCTGCACCTCGTCCGCAAGGACCACGGCGCCAGGGTCGCCAACGCGGTGGCGCGGCGGCTGGTCGTGCCGCCGCACCGGGACGGCGGGCAGGCGCAGTTCGTGGAGGCGGCGGTGGTCGCGCCGGGGGAGGACGACCCGGTCGCGCGGGCCATGGCGTGGGCGCTCGACCACCTCGCCGAGCCGATCACGGTGGGCCGCATGGCCCAGCAGGCCTGCCTCGCGCCCCGGACGTTCCTGCGGCGCTTCCAGCGGCGGACCGGGACGAGCCCGCTGCGCTGGGTGGTCGGCCAGCGGGTCCTGGCCGCGCTGCCGTTGCTGGAGCAGGGCGGCGCTCCGATCGAGGAGGTCGGCGCGGCGGTCGGCTTCGAGAGCCCGGCGACCTTCCGGCACCACTTCACCCGGGCGATGCGCACCTCGCCGTCCGCCTACCGCCGCACCTTCCGCACCACCGCCGCCCCCTGACCCGGGACGGGGCGGCGGGACGCCGGCGGTCAGCGGCGGGAGGTGCGTCCGGTTACGGTCACGAACCGGGGTTTCCCCCGAGTTTCCTGACCAGCAGAAGTCACGGATGTCAGGGGTGGGTCACGCCGCGCCCGCGACCGGCGCGCGTCCGCGGTGACCGCCAGGGTCGACGAGGTCAGCGCGGCTGTCAGGGCCGCGGGGCGGGCGCGGGCGCCGGCCGGACCGAAAGCCCGCAAGATCATTTTGGACGCGACCGAAACGTCCGGCCCCGCGGGGGCAAAGCCGAACTCCGGCACAAAGTTCCAGCTCAATCGTTGATCACCGCCCAAACCCTTTGTTAATCTGCCCCGCAGCCGAGAGGAAGCGGTCTCTTACTGCCGGTAATAGATCACTTTCACTCCGCAACATTTGTTCATCCCACCAACAAATGGAAGCCGTTCTCAGCGACCCTGGCCGACACAATCGGCCACGCACGCCCTCAGCTACACCCGACCCTTGAGTAGTCAGGTGAACGGTACAAGTAAATGACAGTTCAACCGCAGGCAGCCCCTGCCGCCACACGCGCCGGCGGCACCCTCGGAAAGCGGATCCTGGCGTTCGCCGGCCACCCGCTGTTCCGCGGTGACTCCCAGGTCGTCCACGGCCGCAACCCCTACCGCCGCATGCTCGTGCCGGACTCGCTGGCCGAGTCCGACTTCGACGGCCCGCCGGGGCCGGGCGAGTGGGCGGCCCACCGCTCCCTCGCCGCGCACCGGCTGCTCGGGACCTTCTACGAGGCCGAGACGGTGCTGCTCCCCGAGCAGGGGCTCGACGGCCTCTACGAGGATTTCGACCGCTTCTACGGCCCTGACCTCAAGGAACTCCGGGAAGGCTCCGTCTCGGAACTGGAACGTTTCGCGTTCGGCTGCCTGGACGAGGCCGTGGACGTCAGCGGAGCCGCCACGCCCGACGTGCTGGAGGCCTACTTCCAGCACGTCGTGGAGGAGGCCGCGGCCGGGCCGTCGCCCGCGCTCACCGCCATCGCGAACGCCCGCGACCGCAAGAGCGCCGCCGACCTGTACCTGGTGCAGCTCGCCCTGGACGGGCTCACCGAGGCCTCCGCGATGTCGCGCAACCTCGCCGGCGCCTACGGGCCCGAGCAGTCCGCCCTGTTCAAGATTTTCATCGACGAGTTCGGCTACGGGGTCTACGACGCCAAGCACACCACGATCTTCGCCAAAATGCTGCGCAGCCGCGCGATGGCGACCCATGTGCACGCGTACTGGAACTTCTACCTGGCCGGACCGCTGGCGACGAACAACTACTATTACTACCTGTCCCGCGACCATGCGAAATTCTTCCGCTACGCGGGCGCGGTCACTTATGCGGAAGCGGTGTTCGCCCCCGCATTCGTCGAAATGATCAAAGTGTTCCGCGGCATATTCGGCGACACCGTCGATCTGCATTACTGCGACGAGCACGCGCACATCGACGAGCACCACGGGCGCATCACCCGCGACCAGGTGCTGCTGGCCCTGGCCGGCCGGCACGGCCCGCGGGTCGTGCCCGAGCTGCTGCGCGGCATCGCCGAGGCGCGGCTGGTCGGCGGCTGGTTCGAGGACGACACCGCGGCGCAGATCCGCTGGGCGGACGACCTCCCCCGGCACCGGGAGCTCGCCGGTTCGGCGCGGACCGGTTCCGAACCGCCGCTGCGCGTCGCGCTGACGACCGCGAGCCCGTTCGGGACGCGCAGCCATGACGGCGACGTCGTCCTGGAGGTGGAGCGCGGTGAGGCCGACCTCGTCACGACCCCCACCGGGCCGCCCGAGCGGCTCGCGCGCGGCGAGGCCCTGCTGATCCCCGGCGGACGCCTCTACGGGATCCGGCCGGCGACGCCGGAGACCGCCTGCCTGCTCCACGCCATCTCTCCCGCCTGACACTCCCCGTCCCCGACGCTCCCACCGAGACTCCCGTCTCCCGCCCCGCCTGACCGCGCCATGCCCCGTGCCGTCCCCGCCCGTCACCGGCCGCGCCCGAACGACAAAGAGGAGCCGATGGCACGCGTCATCGTGATGGATCTGAGTCGGCACAACACCGTGATGGTCGGCCACGACCGCTACTTCGTCCTGCACGAGGGCGAGCGGTCGCTGCTCGTCCGCGACCACTGCCCGCACCGCGGCGGCCCGCTCAGCCTGGCCCGCCGCACCCCGGACGGGCGGCGGCTCAGCTGCCCCTGGCACGGCACGAAGGTCGGCGTCTCCGCCGTGAAGCGCTCCTGCCTGCCGATGGTGCGCAGCGGGGACGAGGCCGTCGTCGTCCTTCCGGACACCGGCGCACCCGTCTCGGTCATCCACAAGGAGATCCTCGCCAACCTGCCGCCCGACCCGACCCACGACGAAGGGGCCGAGAGCCGATGAACAGCGCACAGCCGCAGGGCGCGGTCACCGAGATCCGCGACGGAATGGAACTCGGCGAGTTCCTCAGGTGGGGGCGCGACCTGCACCACCAGGGCCGCTACGAGGACGCCGCCAGGGCCTTCGAGCTGATCCTCGGCCTGGACGCCGACAACCAGGAGGCCCTGATCGGCCGGAACCGGGCCGTCCGGTGCTCGGTCCCCCGCTGGCACTGGGAGATGCTGCACGACGAGGAGCGCGCCGAGCTGTACGACCGGGCGATCCGGCAGGCGGTCGCGGCCGCCCCGGACGCGCTCGTCCTCGACATCGGCGCCGGGTCGGGCCTGCTGGCGATGATGGCGGCGCGGGCCGGGGCGCGGGAGGTCGTGGCCTGCGAGGGCCAGCCGTCCGTCGCCGAGACGGCGGCGCGGGTGGTCCGGGTGGCCGGGTACGACGACGCGGTCGGCGTCGTGTCGAAGATGTCCACCCGCATGACCGTGCCCGGGGACCTGCCGAGGCGCGCCGGCCTGCTGGTCACCGAGATCGTCGACTGCGGGCTGCTCGGCGAGGGCATCCTCGGCACGATCGCGCACGCCCGCGAGCACCTCCTCGCCCCGGACGCGACGATCATGCCGTCGCGGGGACGGATCTTCGCGCAGCTCGTCGAGAGCGAACCGCTGCACCGCAAGAACCACGTCGGCAAGCTGTACGGGTTCGACCTCGCGCCCTTCAACCGGCTGTCCACGCTGGAGTACTTCGACTCCCGGCTGCACCGGCACGAGCACCGGGCGCTGTCGGAGCCGGTGACGGTGTTCGAGTTCGACTTCTACACGGCGGACGCGCGCCCGCAGCGCACCGAGCTGACGGTCCGGCCGACGGCCGCGGGCACGATGCACGCGATCGCGTTCTGGTTCGAGATGGAGCTGATGCCGGGGATCGTGGTCGACAACGCGCCCGGCCACGACTCGCACTGGAAGCAGGCGATCCAGTGCCTGCCCGTCCCCCTGCACGTCCAGCCGGACCTGCCGGTGTCGCTGGTCGCCGCCCACGACGGCGAGTGCGTCCGCTTCGAGGTGCAGTCCGAGGAGGTGGTCGCGTGACCGCCGTGACGGAGGCGATCGCCGCACCGGCCGCGGACGAGGCCACGGCGGGCATGGTGACGACGGGGACCGCGCCGACGGCCGCCGCGGCGGGCGCCCTCGCCGCCTACTGCTCGCAGCGGATCTTCCAGCCGGGTCCCGAGGTCCTCGTCGAGGGCAACCCGTACCGGCGGCCGATCGGCCCGCCGGGCGCCGCCGACCGGGACTTCTCCGTCCCGGCGACGGAGGCGGAGTTCCTCGGCGGCGGCCAGCTCATCGCCGGCCGCGTGCTGTGCAACGCCTACGAGAGCGACATGATCCTGCTGCCCCCCGCCGGGCTGGCCTCGGCGAAGGACGACTTCGAGCTCTTCTACGGCGACGAGGTGCGGGCGCTGCGCGACGCCGTCCGGCCCGGCCTGGAGCGGTACGCGTTCTCCTTCCTGGACGACGCCGTCACCGTCCCGCCGGTGCGGACGCTGGAGGAGCTCCAGGCGTACTTCCTCGCCGAGGTCGGCGGGGCCGGGGCGCCCGCCGACGCGTCCGGGAGCAACCCGGCGGTGGACGCGGCGGCCGAGCCGACCGGCACCATGCGGCTGATCACCGAGTGCCGGCGGCCGGAGGAGGCCGCGGCGCTGCACCTGATCCAGCTCGCCCTGGACGCGCTGACCGAGGCGTCGGCGATGGCGCGCAACCTCGGCGGCTCCTACGGCGTCGAGCAGTCCGAGCTCTTCAAGATCTTCAATGACGAGTTCGGGTACGGGGTCTACGGCGCCAAGCACAGCACGATCTTCAAGGAGATGCTGGCCAGCGTCGGGCTGCGCACCGACGTGCACGCGTACTGGAACTTCTACCTGACCAGCTCCCTGGTCGGGGTGAACTACTTCAACTGGCTCACCGAGGACCACCGCGGCATGTTCCGCTACATGGCCGCGGTGACGTACCTGGAGTGGCTGTTCGCGCAGGGGTTCGCCGACACCGGCGCCATGCTCCGCGCCGTCTACGGCGACCGCGTGGACGCCAAGTACTGCGACGAGCACGCGCACATCGACGTCCACCACGGGCGGATGACCTACGAGAACCTGCTGCTCGGCCTGGCCCGCGCGCACGGCGAGCTGGTCATCCCCGAGCTGGTGCGCGGCATCGAGGACACCAAGCTGCTGCTGCGCCTCGGCGACGCCGACTTCCGCGCGCAGATCGCCTGGGCCGACGCCCTCGACCGGCACACCGAGGCGGGCGCCGCGCTGGCGTCCTCCGCGATGGACGACGCGCAGGCGAGCACGCTCCGCCCCGACAGCCCGTTCTGCACCGGCGTGTACGACTCCGACCGGCTCGTGGAGATCACGAGCGGCGAGGCGGACGTGTACGCGTGGGCGACCGACCGCCCGCACCGGCTCGGCACGGGCGACGTGCTGCTGGTGCCGCGCGGCCGCCTGCACGGCCTGAAGGCCGCCTCGCCCGAGGCCCGGGTGACCGTTCGAACCGTGGAGAGGACGTCGCGATGACCGACAGCGCACCCCCGGCCGGGCAGCCCGCCCCGGTCGGCTCGTACAACGAGTGGGACCCGCTGGAAGAGGTGATCGTCGGCGTGATCGACGGCGCCGCCGTCCCGCCGTGGCATCCGGCGATCGAGGCGACCGTCCCGCCCGAGGCGTGGGACTTCTACCGCCGCAACGGCGGCGGCGGCTTCCCGCAGGAGCAGGTCGAGGCGGCCCGCGAGGAGCTCGACGGCTTCGTGTCGATCCTGGAGGGCGAGGGCGTCACGGTCCGGCGCCCCGACCCGGTCGACCAGTCCCGCCCGTTCGGGACCGCCGACTGGACGTCCACCGGCGGCTCGTCGCACACCTTCCCCCGCGACATCGCGCTGGTCGCGGGCGACCAGATCGTCGAGGCGACGATGGGCTGGCGGTCGTACTACTTCGCCACCCACCCGTTCCGGACGATCTTCAAGGACTACTTCCGGCGCGGCGCCCGCTGGGTCGCGGCGCCGAAGCCACAGCTCACCGACGCGTCCTTCAACCCCGGCTACGCCGCCGCGAAACCGGAGACCATGTCCCCGGCCGACCCGTTCCCGGACGCGACGTCCGTCATCACCGAGTTCGAGCCGATCGTGGACGCCGGCGACTTCATGCGGTTCGGCCGCGACATCCTCGTGCAGCGCAGCCACGTCACCAACCGGTTCGGCATCGAGTGGGTGCGGCGGCTGCTCGGCGGCGAGTTCCGGGTGCACGAGGTCGCGTTCGCCGACGACCACCCGATGCACATGAACGCCACGTTCGTCCCGCTGCGTCCCGGCCGGGTGCTGATCAACCCCGAGCGGGTGCCGGAGCTGCCGGAGATGTTCGCCGGCTGGGACGTGCTGGTCTGCCCCGAGCCCGCCATCCCCGCCGACCAGACCATGTACTTCTGCAGCCGGTGGATCGCGATGAACACCCTGATGCTCGACCAGGAGCGCATCTTCGTCGAGGCGCAGGAGACCGAGCTGCTGCGGCTGCTGGAGAAGGAGGGGTTCACCCCCATCCCCGTCCCGTTCCGCACGGTCAACACCTTCGGCGGCGGCTTCCACTGCGCCACCCTCGACGTCCGCCGCCGCGGCGGGCCCGAGGACTACTTCTCCTGACAACCTGCGATCGAGGTCCGCATGTCCTATGACCCGCCCGCGGGCGGCGAGCGTCCGCTCCTTCTCCTGGTCGCGAGCAGCTACTGGGTCTACCGCAAGTACATCCTGGAGTCGGTGTCGCAGCGGTACCGGCTCTGGCTGCTGAACCCGGCCCCGGCGAGCTGGGAGGAGCCCTACATCGCCGGGCACACCGTCGTCGACTGCCTCGACCTGGAGAAGCTGACGGCCGCGGCGCGCGACGTGGCCCGCGACCACGAGGTCGCCGGGGTGTTCTGCTACGACGAGGTCTACATCGAGACGTCCGCGCACCTCAGCGCGGCGCTCGGCCTCCCCGTCCTCGACCCGGGCGCGGTGGCCCGGTGCCGGGACAAGTCCGCGACGCGGGAGGCGCTGCGGGCCGCCGGCTTCCCGCAGCCCGCCTCCCGCGCCGTGGCGTCGCTGGAGGAGGCGCGCGCGTTCGCCGCCGAGACCGGCTACCCGCTCATCGTCAAGCCGCGCAACCTCGGCGGCAGCCTCGGCCTCAGCAAGGTCGAGAGGCCCGAGGACCTGGACGCCGCGTTCGCGCTCACCGACGGGACGCGGCTGGGCGGTATCCGCCAGTTCGAGGACTACGTCATCGTGGAGGAGTTCCTCGACGGCCCGGAGATCTCCGTCGAGTGCGTCCTGTTCCAGGGGGAGTGCACGCCGCTGATCGTGGCGCGCAAGGTGCTCGGCGGCAGCGGCACGCTGGCGTTCGAGGAGATCGGGCACGACGTCGACGCCGGCGACCCGCTGCTGTTCGACACCGAGTTCCACGCCATGCTCACCCGGGTCCACGCCGCGGTCGGGTTCACCGACGGGTACACGCACATCGAGTTCAAGCTGACCCCGGACGGCGCCAAGCACGTCATCGAGATCAACGTCCGGCTCGGCGGGGGGATGATCCCCTACCTCGGGCTGCTGACGTCCGGTGTCGACGGGCCGCTGGCGGCGGCCGACGTGGTGGCGGGCCGCCCGCCGGCCGTGGCGTTCCCGAAGCCGCGCAGGGCGGCGTCCATCCGGTTCGCCTATCCCCCGCACGACATGGAGATCACGTCGGCGACCGTGGACAAGGAGCTGATGCGCCCGCCGGTCGCCGAGGTGGAGCTCGCCGTGCAGCCGGGCTGGCAGGTGCGGCTGCCGCCGAACGGGCTGGCCCGCTGCGGCTACGTGATCGCGGTCGCGGAGACGCTGGAGCGGACCCGCGCCGCCATCCCGGACGCCGGGCGGTACTTCACGTTCGAGGGCACCCCGCTGGAGCAGGCGCCATGACGTCCCCGGAGCACCCGACGATCCTCGCGACGCTGCGCGGGATGAGCGGGACGGTCCGCATCCTGGTCCTCGGGAACCTGATCAGCAATCTGGCGGCGTTCCTCAACGCGTTCCTCGTGCTGTTCCTGACCAGCGAGGGCTTCACCGCGTGGGAGAGCGGCGTCGTGCTGACCGCGCTCATGATCGGCCGGATCTCCGGGTCGGCGCTCGGCGGCGCCGCCGCAGACCGCGTCGGGTACCGGTGGGTCATCGTCGGCTCGATGGCGGGCACGGCGGTGCTCACCGCGGCGCTCGTGCACGTGCCGAACATGTGGATCGGCGCTCTCGTCGCCGGGGGAGCGGGGCTGACCGCGACGGCGTACCGCCCGGCGGCGATGGCCTGGGTGGTCGAGCTGACGCCGAAGGACCGGCATGTGATGGTCTTCTCGGTGCTGCGGCTGACGTTCAACGTCGGTTCGACGGTCGGCCCGATGGGCGCCGCGCTGCTGCTGACCTACGCGTCCTACGGCGCGCTGTTCTACGTGGACGCGGCGACGTCGCTGGCGTTCGGCGTGGTCGCCTACCTGGCGCTGCGGTCGGACGCCGAGCCGGAGGTCGCCGGCGGCGGGTCCGGCAAGGACCGCACCGGCTACGGGCAGGTGCTGGCCGACCGGCGGTTCATGCTCGTCGTGCTCGGCCTCTTCCTCACCGCCATGACCTACATCCAGTCGTCGGCCGCCCTGCCGCTGTTCGTGACGGGCTCGGGCCATGACGAGCGGGTGTTCGCGATGCTCCTGACCGTCAACGGGGGCATCGTCATCGCCTTCGAGGTGCTGCTGTCCAAGTGGCTCCAGCGGCTGCCGATCGGGGTGCCGATGACGCTCGGCATGGCGATGCTGGGCGCCGGCCACCTCGTCTACACCGGCCCCACGCCCGTGGCGCTGCTCCTCCTCGCGACGGTGGTGTGGACGTTCGGGGAGATCATCGCGGCGCCGTCCATGATGGCCTACCCCGGCCTCGTCGCGCCGCCCGCGCTGCGCGCCCGCTACATCGCGGCGGCGACGATCCCGCAGCAGGTCGGCTACGCCGTCGGCCCCATGATCGGGGTCGCGGCGTGGCACGCCTGGGGCTCGGGCGTCTGGCTGCTGACCGGGGCGTTCGGGCTCGCGGGCGCCGCGGCCGTGGCCGCGGGCGCCGGGCTGGCGCGGCGGCGCCCGGCCGAGGAGGCCGAACCGGCCCTGGAGCCGGCCGCCGCCGAGGCCGGCGAGTGAGGCGGGACGGCACCGCACGGACGACCACGGCGGCGGCGCCCGCGAGGACGACCCCCGCGCAACGAGTGGAACGAACGAAACAGAAGGTGACCACCATGGACAAGCCAGTCGTCGCAATCGTGCGGCCCTTCACCTCCGCGGCGATGGTCGCTCCCGCGCTCCGGGAGGCGGGGTTCAGCCCGGTGGCCGTGATGGACTACACGGGACCCGCGCTCGCCCCCCTGCACTCCTCGCACGACCCCGGCAACTACGACGCGGTCATCAACCACCACGGCGACATGGCGGAGACGATCGCCCGGCTCGGCGCGCTGAAGCCGATCGCCGTCATCCCCGGCGTCGAGGCGGCGCTGCGGCTCGCGCAGGAGTGCTCGGACGCCCTCGCGCCGGAGTTCTCCAACGTCCCGGAGCTGGTCGACGCCCGCCGGCACAAGTACCTCATGCACCAGGCCCTGGCCGAGGCGGGGCTGCCCGTCCCGCGGCAGATCTCCACGAACGATCCCGACGAGGTCGCCGCCTGGATCGAGCGCGAGGGCCTCGCCGGCAAGGATCTCGTCGTCAAGCCGCCGACGAGCGCCGGCACCGTGGGAGTCAGCCGCGCTCCAGGCGGGCAGGGGTGGCGCGAGCAGTTCACGGCCATGCTCGGCACCCGCGACAAGCTCGACGTGCTGGCCGAGGAGGTCCTCGTCCAGGAGATGATGACCGGCACCGAGTACGCCATCGACACCGTCAGCCACGACGGCCGGCACTCGATCACCGACATCATCCGGTACCGGCGGGTCCCGTTCGGCGAGGGCATCGCGGTGTACGACTTCGTCGAGTGGCTCCCCTACGACACCGGCGCGTACGGCGAGCTCATCGACTACGGGCTCGCCGCGCTGGACGCGGTGGGGCTGCGCAACTGGGCGGCGCACACCGAGATCATGATGACCCCGGACGGGCCGCGCCTGCTGGAGGTCAACGCGCGGCTGGCCGGAGCGGGCAACCCCGCGGTGACCGAGATCGCCACCGGGGAGAGCCAGGTCACGAGGATCGTGGACGTGTGCCGCGGCCTCGGCCCGCAGATGCCGCCCGGCTACACCCTGCGCCGCAACGTCATGGCCGTGTTCCTCATGTCGCACTCCACCGGGATCGTGCGCAACGCCGAGATCTACGACCGGGCGCGCGACCTGCCCAGCTACCACTCGCCGGTGCACCTGGTGAGCACCGGCGACCGCGTCGACGCCAGCACGGACCTGTTCGCGAGCATGACGATGGGCTACATCATCCTCGCCCACGAGGACGCCGAGCAGATCTACGCCGACCGCGAGGTCATCCGCAAGATCGAGAAGGACCTGGTCGTGGACGTGGAGGAGACCGCCTGATGGTCACCGCGAAGTACGTCGCGGCCGCCGCCGAGGGGCCCCTGCGCGACGTCATGTCGGAGGTCGAGTTCCCGCCCGTGTTCGACCGGGCGTGGGGCGGATACCTGGGGACGCGGCCGCTGCTGTCGTCCGAGGCGCGCACGCGCGAGGCCGCGGACGACCTGTCCGGGCTGTTCCGGCTGATGACGTCCCTGCCGGACCGGCTGTTCGGCGGCGACCGCCGCGCGTTCTGCGCCGCGATCGGCGCGGACGCGCGCCGCACCGAACTCATGACCCGGTTCGACGCGGAGCCGTTCCTGTGGGGGCGGGCCGACCTGTACGACGACGGCTCGCGGTTCCGGCTGCTGGAGTTCAACATCGGCAGCGAACTCGGCGGCGTCGACATGAGCGAGGTCAACCGCACCCTGCTCGGCCACAAGGAGTTCGCCGCGTTCGCGGACGAGCACGGCCTGTCGAGCGTCGACACTCCGGCGGCCATAGCGCGGCATTTCGTCCAGGCCACGCAGAAGGAGGCACCCGTCGTCGCCACCCTCGAGGCCATCGACGGGATGGCGGCGTACGAGCCGCTGCACCGCTCCTTCCAGGAGTCGATGAAGCGGTGCGGCATCGAGCTGCTCATCGGCGAAGTGGACCAGGTGCGGGAGAGGGACGGACGGCTGTACCTGCACGACCGTCCGCTCGACCTCGTCCTGCGGTACTTCTCCGCCCACCAGGTGGCGCGGGACCCGCGCAACGACGAGCCCGTCGAGACCGTCATGCGCGCCTGCGAGGAGGGCAAGGTCGTCCTGTGGACTCCCCTGACGGCGTCCATGTTCTCCTACAAGAGCTGCCTGCCGCTCGTCTCCGATCCCGCCATGCGCGCGGACCTGTCCCCGGACGAGAACGCCCTGATCGACCGGATCCTGCCGTGGACGCGCACCCTCACCCCCGACCTCGCCGACCGGGTCCGCGCCGAGCGGGAGGAGCTGATCCTCAAGCCGGTCGCGGGGCTGTCGGGACGGGGCGTCCGCGCGGGCTGGGACCAGACCGACCGCGAGTGGGCCGAGACGGTCGCCGGCTGCCTGAAGGAGGACTACATCGTCCAGCGCCGCGTGGTCCCCGTGAGCGAACCGATGCTCAACCCGGAGACCGGCGCGGTCGAGGACTGGATCGCCGTGTGGGGCCTCTTCGTCTTCCCGGACGGCTACGGCGGCGCGTTCTGCCGGACCGTCCCGTCCGGCGGCGCGTCCGTGGTCAACCTCGGCACCAAGGGCGCGAGGATGACCTCCGCGTTCCACTACTGACCTCGGGGGCGGGCGCCGCGGGTCTGGCTGTGCAATGCCTGCCAGATTCGCGGCGCTCTCCCATTTCGTCCACTTTCGCCCTTTCTGGGCGGCGGGCCCGTGGTTAGCATCACGCTGCCACCCTCACCGGAGAGGACCCCCGCCATGCACAGACGCATTCTCGGCGCGCTCGCCGCGGCCGCCGCCGGCGCCGCCGCCCTGACCGCCGGCGCCTCCACCGCCTCCGCCGCCGTCCCGGCCGCCGCCTCCGCTCCCGCACCGTCCGCCCAGGTCAAGGCCGTCGACTTCACCGGGATCGTCGCGCTGAGCAACTGCTCCGGCTCGCTCGTGCGCACCCCGACCGCCGCCGACAGCGACCCGGCGCTCGTGCTCACCAACGGCCACTGCTACGAGGGCGGCATGCCCGGCGCCGGCCAGGTCATCACGAACCGGGCGTCCAGCCGCACGTTCAGCCTGCTCAACTCCAGCGGCTCGGGCACGCTCGGCACGCTGCGCGCCAACAGGGTGCTGTACGCCACCATGACCGACACCGACGTGACCCTGTACCGGCTCAGCCAGAGCTACGCGACCATCCAGCAGACCTACCGGACGCCGGCGCTCCAGCTCTCGCTCACCCACCCCACCGCGGGCGCCGACGTGCGCGTGGTCTCCGGCTACTGGCGCAGGATCTACTCCTGCAACATCGACGGCTTCGCCTACCGCGTCCGGGAAGGGGACTGGACGTGGAAGGACTCGATCCGCTACACCCCCGCGTGCAACGTCATCGGCGGCACGTCGGGCTCCCCGCTCGTCGACGCCTCGACCGGCAAGGTCGTGGGCGCGAACAACACCATCAACGAGGACGGCGGCCGCTGCACGCTGAACAACCCGTGCGAGGTCGACCAGTCCGGCACCATCACGGTTCACCCGAACATCGGCTACGCCCAGCAGACCTACACCCTGGCAGCCTGCATCGCCCCCGGCAGCGTGATCGACTTCAACCGCCCGGGCTGCCTCGTCCCGCGCGCGAGCAGTTGACCCCCGGCCGCGCCGGCGCGGCCCTCTAGACCGAACGCGGACCCTCCCCTGGACGGGGCGGCGCACCCCTCGCGCCGCCCCGTCCGGCCGTGTCCGGGCGAGTGACCCAACTAACCACCGGTTGTAGTACTACAGCTCGTAGTATTTCTGACAGGATGAAGTACTACAGCTTGTAGTAGATGAGCCGGAGAGGCCTGCGCCCATGGACACCGTCGACATCGCCCGGTGGCAGTTCGGGATCACCACCGTCTACCACTTCCTCTTCGTCCCGCTCACGATCGGGCTCTCCGCGCTGGTCGCGGTGCTCCAGACCGCCTGGCTGCGGACGGGGAGGACGGCGTACCTGCGCGCCACCAAGTTCTGGGGCAAGCTCTTCCTGATCAACTTCGCGATGGGGATCGTCACCGGCATCGTGCAGGAGTTCCAGTTCGGCATGAACTGGAGTGACTACTCCCGGTTCGTCGGTGACGTCTTCGGGGCGCCGCTCGCCATCGAGGGCCTCCTCGCCTTCTTCGTCGAGTCGACCTTCCTCGGCCTGTGGATCTTCGGCTGGGACCGGCTGCCGAAACGGCTGCACCTCGGCTGCATCTGGCTCGTGCACATCGGGACCCTGCTGTCGGCGTACTTCATCCTCGCCGCGAACTCCTGGATGCAGCACCCCGTCGGCTACCGGATCGACCACGAGTCCGGACGGGCCGTCCTCACCGACTTCTGGGCCGTCCTGACCAACTCCACGCAGCTCGTCGCGTTCCCGCACACCATGACGGCGGCGTTCGCCACCGGCGGCATGTTCATGGCCGGCGTCAGCGCCTGGCACCTCGCCCGCCGCAAGAACGTCGAGGTCTTCCGGCCGTCGCTGAAGCTCGCGCTCGTCGTCACCGCCATCGCGTCCATCGGCGTCGCGATCACCGGCGACCTCCAGGGCAAGGTCATGACCGAGCAGCAGCCGATGAAGATGGCCGCCGCCGAGGCGCTCTACGAGACCGAGCGGCCCGCCTCCTTCTCGATCTTCACCGTCGGGACGCTGAACGGCGATAAGGAGGTCTTCGGCCTCAAGGTACCGCGCCTGCTGTCGTTCCTCGCCACCGGCACCCTCGACGGCGAGGTCAAGGGGATCAACGACGTCCAGGCCGCCGAGCAGGAGCGCTACGGGGCCGGCGACTACCGGCCGATGATCCCCGTCATCTACTGGAACTTCCGGGTCATGTCCGGCGCCGGGATCGCCATGGCGCTGGTCTCGGTGGCCGGGCTGTGGCTGCTGCGCCGCGGCAGGCTCCCCTCCAACCCCTGGGTGTACCGGATCGGCGTCCTGTCGCTGACCCTGCCCTTCATCGGCAACTCCGCCGGATGGATCTTCACCGAGATGGGGCGGCAGCCCTGGTCGGTGTTCGGCGTGCTGAAGACCTCGTCCAGCGTCTCGCCCGGGGTGTCGGCCTCGTCGATGCTGATCTCGGTCGCGTCGCTGACCGCGCTCTACGGCGTCCTCCTGGTCATCGAGACGGGGCTGATGCTCAGATACGCCAAGGCCGGGCCGCCGTCGGAGGACGAGGTGCTGCCGCCGCCGTCCGACGGCCCCGACTCCGACTCCGAGCGCTCGCTCGCGTTCGCCTACTGAGGGCCGGTCATGGAACTCACCACCGCCTGGTTCGTCATCATCGCCTTCCTGTGGACGAGCTACTTCTTCCTGGAGGGCTTCGACTTCGGCGTCGGGATGCTGCTGCCCGTGCTCGGCCGCGACGACGTCGAGCGCCGCGTCGTCATCAACACCATCGGCCCCGTCTGGGACGGCAACGAGGTGTGGTTCATCGTCGCCGGCGCCGCCACCTTCGCCGCGTTCCCCGAGTGGTACGCCACCCTGTTCAGCGGCTTCTACCTGCCGCTCCTCGCGATCCTGCTCGCACTGATCATCCGCGGCGTCGCGTTCGAGTACCGCGGCAAGCGCGACGACGCCCGCTGGCGGGCCCGCTGGGACAGATGCATCTTCTGGGGCAGCCTCGTGCCCGCGTTCGTGTGGGGCGTCGCGTTCGCGAACATGGTGCGCGGCGTGCCGCTCGACGCCGACCACGAGTTCGCCGGCTCCCTCGGCGACCTGCTCAACCCCTACGCGCTGCTCGGCGGGCTCACCACCGTGACGCTGTTCCTCCTGCACGGCGCGGTGTTCCTCGCGCTCAAGACGTCCGGGGGCATCCGGGCGCGGGCCCGCCGGATCGCCGGCCTCGCCGCGGTCGCCGCGATCGTCACCGGAGGCGGCTTCCTGCTGATCACCCAGCTCCAGTACGGCAAGCCCGTCACCTGGCTCACCGTCGCGGGCGCCGCCGCCGGGCTGCTCGCCGCCGCGGCGGCCAACCGGCGCGGCCGCGAGGGCTGGGCGTTCGTCGGGACCGGCGCCGCCATCGTGCTCGCCGTCGCCACCCTGTTCCTGTCGCTGTTCCCGGACGTCCTGCCGTCCACCCTCGGCACCGGCGGCCTGACCACCGCGAACGCCGCCTCGTCCGCCTACACGTTGAAGATCATGACGTGGGTGGCGGCCGTGTTCACCCCGATCGTGATGATCTACCAGGGCTGGACGTACTGGGTCTTCCGCAAGCGGATCGGCACGTCCCACATCCCCGTGAAGAAGCCTCACGCGAAGAAGCCGGTCGCATGAAGCCCCTCGACCCCCGGCTGCTGCGCCACGCCCGCACCACGCGCCCGTTCCTCGCGGCGTCCGTGCTGCTCGGCGCCGCCACCGCCGGACTGATCATCGCGCAGGCGACCCTCCTCGCCGGCATGCTCACCCGCGCCTTCCTGCACGGCGCCTCCCTCGGCGACCTGCGCACCCCGCTCCTGCTGCTCCTCGCCGTCGTCCTCGGCCGGACGCTCGTCGCGTGGCTCCAGGAGGTCGCCGCGCACCGCTCGTCCGCCGCGGTGAAGTCGCAGCTGCGCGGCCGGCTGCTCGCCCGCGCCCTGGCCCTCGGGCCGCGCTGGCTGTCCGGGGAGCGCAGCGGCGAGCTCGCCACCCTCGCCACCCGCGGGATCGACGCGCTGGACGACTACTTCTCCCGCTACCTGCCGCAGCTCGTCCTGGCGGTGATCGTCCCGGTGGCGGTCGGCGCGCGGATCCTGCTCGGCGACTGGCTCTCCGCCGTGACGATCGCCGCGACGCTGCCGCTCATCCCCGTCTTCGCGATCCTGGTCGGGCTCACCACCCAGCGCAGGATGGACCGGCAGTGGCGGACGCTCTCCCTGCTGTCCGCCCACTTCCTGGACGTCGTCGCCGGGCTGCCCACGCTGAAGATCTTCGGCCGGGCCCGCGCGCAGGCGGACCGGATCCGCGAGATCACCGGCCGGCACCGGCGCGCGACCATGTCCACCCTGCGGATCGCGTTCCTGTCCGCCCTCGTCCTCGAAGTGCTGTCCACCCTGTCCGTCGCGCTGGTCGCCGTGTCGATCGGGCTCCGGCTCGTGGAGGGCGGCCTCGGCCTGGAGACCGCGCTGCTCGTCCTCATCCTGGCCCCGGAGGCCTACCTGCCCCTCCGCCAGGTCGGCGCGCAGTACCACGCGAGCGTCGAGGGCCTCACCGCCGCCGCGCGGATCTTCGAGGTCCTCGAGACGCCGCTGCCGCCCGCCGGGACGCGGCGGGACGTCCCCGACCCCGACCGCGCCACGCTCCGCCTGGACGGCGTGACGGTGACGTACCCCGGCCGCGACGTCCCCGCCCTCGACGACTTCTCGCTGACCGTCCACCCGGGCGAGACGGTCGCGCTGGTCGGCCCGAGCGGCGCGGGCAAGTCGACCGTGCTCGCCGTGCTCCTCGGCTTCGTCCGCCCGGACTCGGGCCGCGTCCTGGTCGACTGGGACGACCTCGCCGACCTGGCCCCGGACGCCTGGCGCGAGCGGATCGCCTGGGTCCCCCAGCACCCGCACCTGTTCGCCGGCACCGTCGCCGCGAACATCCGCCTCGGCCGCCCGGACGCGTCCGACGCCGAGGTCCGCGAGGCCGCCCGCGCCGCGAACGCCCTCGGGTTCGTCGACGCCCTCCCCTCGGGCTTCGACACCCCCCTGGGCGACCGCGGCGCGGGCCTGTCCGCGGGCCAGCGCCAGCGCATCGCCCTGGCCCGCGCCTTCCTCCGCGACGCCCCGCTCCTCCTCCTGGACGAGCCGACCTCCCACCTGGACGCCGAGAGCGAGGCCGCCGTGCTCGACGCCGTCCAGCGGCTGGCGGAGTCCCGCACGGTGATCCTCGTGGCCCACCGCCCGGCGCTGGCCGCGATGGCCGACCGCACCGTCCCCGTCGCCCCGGCGCTGGTGACGGCATGACCCGCCGCCCGCGCCCCGCGCGGATCGCCGGGACGGATGATTCACGTGAAACCTCCGCGTCCTCGTGTGGCGCGGCGGAGGCTTCGGCCGACGAGGCGGGGGTGAGGGCATGATCTTCCGGCTTCTCCGGTTCGCGCGTCCGGCGCGGGGACGGCTCGCGCTGGCGGTGCTGTTCGGGGTGCTGGCGCTCGGCAGCGGGGTCGGGCTGATGGCGACGTCGGCGTGGCTGATCTCGCGGGCGGCGCAGCATCCGCCGGTGCTCATGCTGATGGTCGCGATCGTGGCGGTCCGCGCGTTCGGCCTGGGGCGGGGCGTGTTCCGGTACGTCGAGCGCCTCGTGGGCCACGACGCGACGTTCCGGATCCTCGCCGGCCTGCGGGCCCGGGTGTACGAGCGGCTGGAGCGGCTCGCGCCCGCCGGGCTCCCCGCCTTCCGCGGCGGCGACCTCCTGAACCGGCTGGTCGCGGACGTCGACGCCGTCCAGGACCTCTTCCTGCGGGTCCTGCTGCCCTGCACCGTCGCCGCGGTCGTCGGCGGCGCCTCCGTCGGGCTCGCCTGGCTGCTGCTTCCCTCGGCTGGCGTCGTCCTCCTGCTGGCCCTGCTGCTCGCCGGGGTCGCCGCCCCCTGGCTGTCGGGCGCCGTCTCCCGCCGCGCCGAACGCCGCACGACCGACCTGCGCGGCGAGCTCACCTCGCACGTCGTCGACACCCTCCAGGGCGCGCCGGAACTCATCGCGTACGGCGCCGCCCCCGAGCAGCTCGCCAAGGCCGCGCAGCTCGATCGCGACTTCACGCGCGCCACGGCCCGTTCCGCGACCACCGCGGGACTCGGCGCCGCGATCTCCGCACTCGCCGGCGGTCTGGCCGTCTGGGGCAGTCTCGCCGTCGGCGTACCGGCCGTCCGCTCGGGAGCGCTCGACGGCGTCCTCCTCGCGGTCGTCGTCCTCCTCCCGCTGGCCGCGTTCGAGGTCGTCGCCGGGCTGCCCCTGGCCGCTCAGTACCTGGAGCGGGTCCGCCGTTCGGCCGCGCGCGTCTTCGCCGTCCTGGACAGCCCGCCCCCTGTCCAGGAGCCGGACGCTCCGGCTCCCCTGCCCGCAGCGCCCTACACGCTCTCGGTCGAGAACCTCCGAGCCCGGTGGACGCCCACCGCGCCCTACGCCCTCGACGGCGTCTCCCTGGAACTCGCGCCCGGCCGCCGCTGCGCGATCGTCGGCCCGAGCGGATCGGGCAAGACCACCCTGACGGCCGTGCTGCTCCGCTTCCTGGAATCCGCGGGCGGCCGGACGTCCCTCAACGGCGTCGACCTGCGCGCGCTCTCCGGCGACGACGTCCGCCGGGTCATCGGCCTCTGCGCCCAGGACGCCCACCTGTTCGACTCGACGATCGGCGAGAACGTCCGCCTGGCCCGCCCGTCCGCCACCGACGAGGAGATCCGCGACGCGCTGCGCCGCGCCCGGCTCCTCGACTGGGTCGACTCCCTCCCGGACGGCCTCGCCACCCGCGTCGGCGAGCACGGCGCCCGGGTCTCCGGCGGCCAGCGCCAGCGCATCGCCCTGGCCCGCGCCCTCCTCGCCGACTTCCCGATCCTGCTGCTCGACGAGCCCGCCGAGCACCTCGACCTCGCGACGGCCGACGAGCTGACCGCCGACCTCCTCACCGCCACCGAGGGCCGGACGACGCTCCTGGTCACCCACCGCCTCGCCGGCCTGGACGCCGTCGACGAGATCATCGTCCTGGACGGGGGCCGCGTCATCGACCGGGGCGCCCACACCGACCTCGTGAACCGCCCCGGCCCCTACCGTGCCCTCTGGCAACGCGAGCAGGCCGCCGCGCCGGCTCCCCAGCTCACCTAGACCATCCGCCTACCTGTTTCTGGGGTCTTCTGGGAACACTTCCCGATCCGTCCGCATCACACGGGGTACAGGATCCGTTCGACGGAACGGGGGTTCCCCAGATGAAGATCTTGCGCATCACCCTCCGGATCGCCATGGTGCTCCTCGCCCTGGCCACCACGATCGGCGCCCTGAACGCCGCCCGAGCCGACACTCCCCTCTGGCCCCGGCCCGCCAGTTCCCAGCCGTGAGGCGCCTGCAGGCGGCTGGTGCCCGGTCACCGATGAGTTCGGCCGGCACGCCGAGTCCTACAGCACAACGAAACTCGGCAGCATCGGCAGAGGGAGAGCGTTACCCATGGCCCAAGTGATCTGCGACATGTCCGTCTCGCTCGACGGGTACGTCACCGGCCCGAACGACAGCCGCGAGAACCCGTTCGGCGACGGCGCCGGGATGCTGCACAAGTGGATGTCCGACCAGGCGACCGACGACGACCGGGCCATCCTGGAGAAGGTCGTCGCAGACTGGGGTGCGGTGGTGATGGGCCGCAAGTCCTTCGAGAAGAACGAGGGGGAGGGCGGCTGGGGCGAGGGCGGTCCGATGGGCGACCTCCCGTGCTTCGTGGTCACGCACCAGGCACCGACCAGGTCGTACCCGCCGGTGTTCACCTTCGTCACCGACGGGGTGGCCGGCGCGATCGAGCAGGCCAAGAAGGCGGCCGGCGACAAGGTCGTCGGACTGCACGGCGCGACCGTCATGCAGCAGGCGCTCCCGCTCGGCCTGGTCGACGAGATCCGCGTGCACGTGGTCCCGGTCCTGGTCGGCGGCGGTACGCCGTTGTTCGGCACGCTCGATTCCTCGATCACCCTCGAACGCACCCAGGTGACGGAGACCCCGGCCGCGACCCACCTCTCCTACCGCGTCATCCGCTGACCGAGCCTCGCGCCCCGGTCGGCCGCCTTGTCGATCAGTTCGACGCCGCGCCGGAAACCCTGGGGTCGAACGGCACGGCGGCTGCTTCATGGCTGCGACGGGGCGGTGGACGGCGTCTTCGTCAGGCGGGCCGCGGCGGCGAGGAGCATGCGCTCGGCGCCCGGCCGGGCGATCAGTTGCAGCCCGGCGGGCAGTCCGTCGACGAGGCCGGCGGGCAGGCTGACGGCGGGAAGTCCGAGCACGCTCCAGGGGCTGGTGTACGCCAGGAGCGCCGCGCGGACGTCGACCGGCGCTCCGTTCAGCGCCAGTGTCCGAGCGCCCAGCGGCGGAGCGACGACCGGAACGGTGGGCATCGCGAGGAACTCGAAGCGTCCGAAGAGGGCCGTCACCGCCCTGCGGACCCGTTCCCGCAGCTCGCGGGCCGTGGCCGTGTCCTCGGCGGTGACCCGCCCGGCGGCGTGGAGGCGCGCCAGCACCTCCGGGTCGTAGAGGTCCGGCGCGGCGGCCATCCGTGCGGCGTGGAGCCGGTGGACCTCGCCGCCCTGGATCGCGGTGTAGGCCCAGCGCATCCGCGCGATGTCGGGGACGGCGACGTCCCGCACGGGCAGTGGCTCCAGCGCGGCGCGGGCCACGGCGGACACGCGCGGGTCGACCGGGTGGAGCGCGTCCGGCGCCACCCACCCGACGCGGGCGCCGGAGACGTCCGGGACCGGACCCTCCCGTCCGGCCAGAACGTTCCACAGCAGCAGGCAGTCATCGGCGGTCCGCGCCATCGGGCCCACCGTGTCCAGGGAGCACGAGACCGGGAAGACGCCGTCGGACGGCACGGCGCCCAGGGTGGGCTTGAGCCCGACGATCCCGCAGCACGCGGCGGGGATGCGCACCGAGCCGCCGGTGTCGGTGCCCACCGCGAGCGGCACGATCCCGGCGGCCACGGCCGCGGCCGACCCGCTGCTGGACCCGCCGGCGAGCCGCCCGTCCCCATAGGGGTTGCGGGTCGGCCCGTTCAGCGAGCGGTCGCCGGTCGGCCCGAAGGCGAACTCGTGGGTCGCTGCCTTCCCGACGATGATCGCGCCGGCGTCGCGCAACCGGCGCACGCACTCGGCGTCGTGCTCGGGCACCCGGTCCGCGTGGTGGCGGGAGCCCCTCGTGGTGCGCAGCCCGGCGGTGTCGACGACGTCCTTGACCGCGACGGGGACGCCGTGCAGGGGACCGCGGTCGAGGCCCGCGGCCAGTTCCCGTCCGGCGCGCTCCGCCGCCGCGCGCGCCCCCGGCCCGTCCACGGTGACGAACGCGTTGAGCGCTCCGAGGCGTGACGCCTCGGCCAGTGACCGCTCCACCAGATCGCCCGGGGACGTCCTCCCGTCTCGGAGCGCCCTGCCCAATCCCGCGACCGTCCGCCGGGAGAACCAGCCCGCCTCCGGCGGCAGGCCGATCACGCCGACCGCCCCGCATCGACCCGTCGCGTCACGGCTCCGCCTCTTTCCCACTCGGTCGGGGGTCTCTGACTGACCCAAACGATTGGGTCAAACGTTTGGGTTGTATAAAAGACACCGGACGGTGGCCCTGTCAAGGGCACGGCGAAGGGAGGCCGGACGGGGTGGCCCGCAACGACCGGCAGCGGCCCGCGACGCTGCGGACCGTCGCGCAGGCGGCGGGCGTCGACGTCTCCACCGTCTCCCGGGTGCTCAACGGCTCCCCCGAGGACGCCCAGCGCGCCGCGTCCCGCGAGACCGCCGAGGAGATCCGGCGCTGGGCCGCCCGGCTGGACTACCGCCCCAACCCGCACGCCACCAGCCTGCGCACCCAGCGCAGCAACCTCGTCGGCGTCCTGGTCCCCCGGCTGTCCGACCTGGTGCTCGCCACGATCTACGAGGGCATCGAGGACGCCGCCGCCCGGCACGGCCTCACCACCTTCGTCATGAACAGCCACGACCGACCCGAGCAGCAGCGGGCGCGCACCGAGCTGGCGCTGTCCCGGCACGTCGACGGCCTGGTCTTCGGCGACGCGCACACCGACGCCGCCTTCCTCGACGAGATCGCCGCGCGGCGCGTCCCGTTCGTCCTGGTCAGCCGGCACGCCGGCGGGCACCCGTCCGTCACCTGCGACGACCGCCTCGGCGGACGCCTGGTCGCCGACCACCTGCTCGCCCTCGGCCACCGGCGGGTCGGCGTCATCGCGGGCGAGCCCTTCGCCAGCACCGGCGCCGACCGCACCGCCGGGTTCGTCGACCGCTACCGGGAGGCGGGCCACCCCGTGCCCGGCTCCCACATCGTCCACTCCGGCTTCGACGCCGCCGGGGGCCGGGCCGCCGCCGAACGCCTCCTGCGCCACGACCCCCGGCCCACGGCCCTCTTCGCCGTCAACGACTTCGCGGCCATCGGCGCGCTCGGCGTCCTGCGCGACCAGGGCCTGCGTCCCGGCGAGGACGTCGCCGTCGCCGGCTACAACGACACCCCCCTCGCGGCGGAGCTGCCCATCCCGCTCACCAGCGTCCGCTCGCCCATGCACGAGATGGGCGAGCGGGCCCTCGACCTGCTCGTCGATCTGCTCGCCGGACGGACGCCCCCGTCCGAGCGGCTGCCTCCCGACCTCATCGTCCGGGCCTCCACCGCCAAGGAGTTCTGACCCAGGGGCTGCTGAAAGCCGCAAAAAGCCACTGGCCGGACAGAGGGAAGGCCCGTGCCACTCGCCCCGCCGCACAGTCGACCGCAGGGAGTTCTTCGCCGCGGCCGCTCTTCGACCCGTTCAGCTCGTCAACTGAAGGCGGCGCGCCCCCGGACCAACGGCAGGAAGACCTCTTCCACGATCTCGACGAGGACGCCGTCCGGCACGGCCGGGACGCCCCGCGCCATGTACTCGTTGCGCAGCAGCGCGACCGGCGTGGACGCGACCCGAGGATGCAGCGCCTCGGCCGCGGCCTCACCACGGGCCACCGCCCGTCCGAGCACCGTCAGCCACGCCGCCTCGTAGGCGCCGCCACCGCCGTCCCGCAACTCGGCGAGGACCTCCGGCGCGCTCCCGGCCGCCGCGATCAGCCCGCGCAGGATCTCCCCGTACGGCGACGACCAGGTGCTGTTCGCGCGGCGCAGCAGGTCGAGAGCGTCGTCCCGCAGCGAACCGGTGTCCGGGACCGTGACCTCGGCGTCCGCCAGCCGGCGGTACGCGGCGACGCCGAGCGCGACGCGATTCGGCCACCGCCGGTAGATCGCGTTCTTGTTCGTGCCGGCCCGCCGCGCCACCTCGTCCATGGTCAGGCCGCCGGCACCGGACTCCCGCAGCACCTCGGCCGCCGCCCGCAGGATCGCCTCCTCCAGCGCGGCCCCCCGCCGCCGCGACCCACCGCCCTCAGCCATGCAGCCCCTTCACCGCCATAGGGTACGAAGCGTACTTCAATTCCCTTCCTCCAGCGGCGAAACACCACAATTTAGGGTACGTTGCGTACCCTAATCTCGACGCGAAGGAACGACCATGCGCGCTCTCGGCATCAACTTCGACACGGGCTTCACCAGCGCGGGGACCACCACCCGCGAGCCCTTCGACCCGGCCACCGTCCGCCGCGAGATGGCCATCATCCGCGACGACCTGCACTGCGACGCCGTCCGGATCACCGGCGGAGACCGCGACCGCCTGGAGACGGCCGCGCGCCTCGCCGCCGACGCCGGGCTCGAAGTCTGGTACTGCCCGTTCACCAACGACCTCAGCCAGGACGAACTGCTCGACTTCCTGACCGACAGCGCCGCCCGCGCGGAGAGGCTGCGCCGCACCGGCGCCGAGGTGGTCTTCCTCACCGGCTCGGAGATCTCCATCTGCACCGCCGGCTTCCTCCCCGGCGACACCCTCCAGGAAAGAGCCGCCGTCCTCTCCGACCCGCAGCGGCTCCGCGCCGTGCTGGCCACCCTGCCCACCGCGATCAACGCCTTCCTCGGCAAGGCCGTCGCGGCCGTGCGGGCCGAGTTCGGCGGCCGCGTCGGCTACGCCTCGCTGCCGTTCGAGGGCGTCGACTGGACACCGTTCGACGTGGTCGCCACCGACGCCGGCTACCGCGACGCGCAGAACGCCGACCAGCTCCCGGCCGGGCTGCGGGCCCTGACCGCCCACGGCAGGCCCGCGGCGGTCACCGAGTTCGGCTGCGCCGCCTACCGCGGCGCCGCCGCCATCGCGAGCCGGGGCGACGAGGTCATCGAATGGAACGACCGGGCCCGCCCCGCCCGCTTCACCCGCCCCGTCGTCCGCGACGAGCAGGAGCAGGCCGACTACCTGCGCGAACTCCTCGGCATCTTCGAGAACTCGGGGATCGACGCGGCCTTCGTCTACACCTTCGCCCGCTACGACCTGCCTCACGCCGGCATCGACGCCCTCGATTTCGACAAGGCGTCCTTCGGCATCGTCAAGGTCCTCCCGGACAAGGGCACCACCTACCCGGACATGCCCTGGGAGCCCAAGGCGGCCTTCCACGCCCTGGCGGAATACGGTCGCAGCCGCACGCGACCGGCATAGGACCTCGCCGGGGCCGCCCAGCATCATTCCCCGCGCCGCTTCGCCGCGATGGCGAGCACCTCGGCATGCGCCTTCTGGTGGATCCATTCCAGCTTGGTGACCATGCCCCGCCGCTGATTGACGGAAAGGAACCTACGCGTCGTGTACTGGTCGATCTGACGCATCGCACGCTTGCGCACACCGTCCAAGCGCCGCTGGACGTCCGCCAGCCGAGCCTCGGAAACCGCCTCGTCCGAACCGGCGAACGCCTCAAGCACCTCCCGGTACTCCCGTTTGGCCTCAGCCAGATTCATCCGCACCCGCCCACCGAAGAGCAACCCCAAGCGCCGGCGCCCACGCCACTGGTGACCAGAATGCCCGACTCGCAAGAACGGACGACCTGGTTCGATGGATGCCCCGACTCATGGAGGTGATCGTGGTGGACGAAACGTCACTCGTCCTCAACACGTTGGCCCAAGGCATCCGGCCGACCGCCGATGGCATCGCCTGGTTCGAAACCCTTTCCAGCGACCAGCAGCACGACGCCCTCTCGAAACTTGCCGTGTTCTGCACCCAAGCTGGCGCGACCAGCGAAGACGCCGCGGAGGCCATTCGCCGCGCAGGCATCCGGCCGACGCATACTCCAGCCGTGCTGCTCACGCGAGGGCGGTGGGAACACCAGCTCACGAAGATCGTCAACTTGCCCGCGGACGAACGGCCCAAGTCTTTCCGCCTGCTCATCGCCCTGCTGAGCATCGCCGACGATCGGCGTCAGGCGCGCTTCTGCTCGGAGGGCTGTTCCCACGACTGGCATCACTTGAGAAACGCGAACCCCGCCACCTGACCAGGGCGGCTCCGATCATCCGAGCGGTCGACAAGCCTGGCCACGTGCATGTTCTGCAAGGTGTCGTGATGCTCGCTGTGTGACGGTCACAGCTGCTGGTTCCAGCCGTTCCTGGCCCCCGTCCGGGCCAGACCGGTTGAACGGACGACGAGACGGTTATGGGACGAGCCTGGTGGTGAAGCCCGCCTCGACCAGACGACGGTAGGCCGCTTCGACTTCTGCCGGCATGTCTTGCGGGGTGGCGAATCCTCGGTCCGGGTAGACCATGACGCGCTGCGTGTCACCCACCAGCATGTCGACGACACGCTTCACGTCACCGATGCTCGCGATGTACTCGTCCAGCGGGAGCGGTCGCGACGTGCAGACGATCTCAAGTTCCGGCGACAGCTTCTCGGCGGTGGAGTACGCGCGGCGCTGCTGGTAGGGCCGCGAGATCAGCGTCGCTGAGCGGACTGCGAGCCCGCGGCCGGCGAGCAGCCTGCGGGTGAACTCGATGTTCTGGCCGGTATTGGTGGCTTCGGGTTCGACCAGGATCGCCTCAGCGGGCACGCCGAGCGCGACAGCGTGATCGCGGTAGTGGACGGCCTCACCTCGCGGGAACCGCTCGATCGTCGTCGGGGCGTTGGCCCCGGTGAAGACGATCCGAGGGAACATCCCCTCCAGGTAGAGCTCCGCCGCGAAGGTGGCGACACCGAGATCATGACTGCCGAGCCCGATGCCGACGTCGGTAGGCCGAATCGCGTGATGCAGGTCGTGGTAGTCCCACAGGATTTCCACATCGGCGCGGTAGACGTCTGGCAGCACCGTCCCGGACACCGGCCTCTCCCCTCACCCTGCGCGGTGACCGGGCAGCCGAGGTCGACGCCGATCAGCCGCAGTGAACCTTCTTGCCGGTCAGGGTTCCACTGTGCGCGCCATCGGTGTTGATAAAGGCCTTGACGTACAGGCATCGATGGCGGGCGTACACGTAGAGGGGACCGGAGTACCAGTGGTTCCGCTTGCTGTACCCGTCGTATTTGCAGTTGCCGTACTTGGTACGGGCGGCGTTGTAGACGCAGAGCTTGAGCTTGATGCTGTAGAGCGACGTCGAGCCCTTGCGGACGGCCAGCGCACAGTTATAGCCGTTGGAGGAGTTGTAGTAGACCTTGAGGTAGCCGCGGACCTTGGAGTTCACGTAAATCGAATGGGTGCTGCGCAGTGCGTACTTCGACCCGCACGAGGGGCCTGCCGCGTTCGCCGGCGCGGTGGACGCCAACACGGTCGTCAGCGTCAACGTGGGAAGCATGACAGCGGCCAGGCGCAGCGCGCGCCCTCCAATTTTGATCACGCGGTGAACCCTACGGCGACCACGGCAGTTCCGCTAGATCTGTGCGATACCACTTCCCCGGTGCGACCTGCAAAGCTTCCAACGTGCTCATTCCGCGGCCGACCGGACACGCACCGCGACAGCAGCCTGCCGCGCTACACAGGCAGGCGTTAGCCCAGCGGCTTCCAACGACGCGGGAGCGTGCCGCCGCTTGAGTGCGATGGCCAGTGCGAAGCGAGCAGCCATGGCCTTCTCCGACTGCTCTCGATAATGGTTCAGAGCTCGGCGATGCGCCGTCGCCACCATGGCCGGTCTTCCGGCGTGGACGGATCATGGAGCGTGCGGGCCCGATACTGCTCCGCGAGCGGCGTCACGATCGCCAGGACCTGGCGTCGGGAGGGTGGAGGAAGCACCGCGACGATCTCGTGCAGCGTGTCCAGCGCCTCCCGCGGATCATGACACGGGCACGTCGGATGCACCTCCGCCGTCAGCCTCCGGCCCGGTTGCCGGAGGAACCATTTCAGCGCCGTGAGCGCCGTGGTCATCGACTCGACGTCCGGACACCGCCCGGCCCGTGAGGCTTGCGTGATCTCCCGCAGAACCTTGACGGGCACTCCGTCAGGGACGCTTGGAGAGAGCTCGGCACGCCTGCCGAACTGCGTCGCACGCAATCGGCCCGGCGGTCGCCGACTCATTTGCGCCGTTGTTCGATGGACACTCCGGCATGGTGGCATCAGAGCGAACACGTCCACCACATCTTCGGGCCGGCAGCCTTCACACGCACGGCCTGTGCCCGTGGCACGACACACCCACGCGCGTTCCGCGCCCCGCTGGACGGTAGATCCCGAATCGAGTCACGCGCACTGCGCGTGCCGCAAACCGGGAGTCATCCAATGACGCGAATCATGTCCATCCGCAATGCTGCCCTCGTCCGCAGCGCTGTCATCTGTGCTGTCCTTGTCGTCATGGCGGACGCCGTCATCGCCGGCGTCTGCACCGCCATCATGCACAGCGGCGACCAGGACCGCATCTTCAGCCCCGTGGCCGCCGTCGCCCTTGTCGGCTGCGCTGTCGCGGGCGCCGGTCTCGTGGTCCTCGCGAACGGCGTCAGCAACCTGATCGAGGGTGCCGACTTCTTCGCACCCTATGCGCTCGGCTTCTGGGACGTCGTCGTCCCGGCGGTCGTCAACCTTTTCGTCGGGGGCATTGTCGGGGGTGTCTGCGGTTTCGCGTTCCTCGACCGCGTCCTCCCCGGCGACACCTTCTACAACCTCTACGTCGGCGGTCTGTTCGGCTTCGGTTGTGCCTGCACCATGGCCATCGGCTCCATCGTGGCCTGGTCACGGCTCGACCGCTAAGCCGCGTGGCCGCCAGGCCACCTGCGAGGACCCGGCGGCACACCGCCGGGTCCTCGTGCTCGTTTCCCACCCCGACCATCGCCTGGTGCAGATCCGGACGGCTCGCGACGGG
Source organism: Actinomadura sp. NPDC000929 (assembly GCF_040492065.1). NCBI lineage: Bacteria > Bacillati > Actinomycetota > Actinomycetes > Streptosporangiales > Thermomonosporaceae > Actinomadura > Actinomadura sp. NPDC000929. The sequence goes on from NZ_JBEUPA010000019.1 coordinate 30,483, forward strand.
ACCCCGCCCCCCTAGCTCATCCCGCAAGCAACCCGCATGAACTGTTAGTCGGCGTTACCAAGGACGCCGCGGGCCTGGACACGAAACTCACTGACTGCCCGGTAGAGCCGTCGCTCCCGCGCTGAGGCGGTAGCCGAGTGTTCCGCTCTCTCGCTGGTGTCTCCTGCGTGGGCATCCTTCACCATGCGCTGCATGACCTCGGACAGGCCGCGGGACTCCTCGGCGATCCGGTCGGTTGCTTCGACGATGGAGGGAGGGCCTTCGAGGATGACGACTTCTGCGGCGCGGTGGACATCACGGGCCCGGGCGATGAAGTGCCGCACTGTCCCGTCCAGTTCGGGCAGGTCGAGGGCCTCCGCCTGCAGCGCGTTGAGGATCGCGTCCATGGCGATATCGCGGTCATGGAGAGCACTGAGGTAGGCGGTATAGGCGTCGCGTCGATGCTGACGGCGCCACTGGACGTGTTGTGTTCGTGCTTGCGTCCTGCCGTTTACGACAGCCGCACCCAGAGTGGTGAGGGAGCCGACGGCAGCACCAAGGAGGGCGGCAAGTCCTGCGTCCATGGCCACATTGTGGCGTCGCGAACTTGAGCTCCGTGCCCCTCAACCACGGGGTTCCCGGCAACTCCCCGAAATCTCCAACGGTGCTCCACCACAGTCACGCCCTGGTGCTCGTCGCCGAACGGGTCAGTGCCGCATCAGGCGTCGTTGCCCGGTTGATGCGTACTCGCACAGCCACCAGCTAGCCCCCTGCCGCGTGCTGCCGACGAGTGTTATTCCGTCGGCGCGCCGACCCAAAGCCGGTTGCCATCAGGGTCGCGCAACTCGATCTCACGCGCCCACGGGGCGTGCTTCGCCTGCACACCGAACTCGGAGGCGACTGCCTCGACGTCGTGAACGCGGAGGTAGACCAACGTGTCGGGGCGGGCATCTCCCGTGTGCTCCGACAAGAACAACCGCACCCTGCCCCGAGCAACCTCGACGAACGCGGGAAGTCCCGGCTCGAAGCGGTGTTCCCACTGCTTGGCGAAGCCCAGACGCTCGTACCAGGCAACCGCTGCCGCGGCATCCTCCACGCGAAGAATGGGAATGACTTCCTCGTCCATGGCGCCATCGTCGCAGACCGCCCGGGGCGAACATTGCCTGATGCGGCGCTGGAGGGACTTGGCGTTAGACGTCAGAGTGGCGGCGCGACCTTGCGGTGAGCGGTCGGGGCGGGGCCGGCGGGCGTTGCACGGCGCGGCCGTCCGGTGACCGCCGCCCACGTTGCATGCTCCGGGCGGCCTGACGCGGGGCCGCACAGCGGCCTGAGCACCGCCGCCCCTTGATCACGGCTGCTCGCGCGTCGGACGACGATGATGGTGAGGCCGGGGCACTGGTCTCGGTGCCTAATGGCACGCTAATCGCACGAACGCCCCCGCCCGTGGTCTGGGCGGGGGCGTTTTGGCTGGTGGAGCCTAGGGGATTCGAACCCCTGACACCCGGCTTGCAAATCTGCGAGATCGACCCCCGTCAGGCTTCCCACCTCGGCGAACCTTGATCCCCAAGTGACCGCTCTTACCCCTTGGTCACCGTGCCTAATGGCCCGCGGATGGCCCGGCGCACCTCTCCCGCGACCTGCACACATGGCAGCGTGCCCAACACTCGACCGGCCTCGCACTCGCCGCAACGGACGAACGAACCTGTCCGGAGGGTGCTCCCGCGCGAACGGCGCGAACCCCGAGACAGACAGATTCGCGCGGGAGTGCCCTCCGGCTCCAGGAGGGGTCTGGGAAACCACGGGGTTCCCCAGTAGCGCACGCTCAACTGATCATCCGGCAACCTCCCTGACGACTCCAACGGCGCTCGACCGCAGTCACGCCCTGGTGCTCGTCGCCGAACGGACTTGGAGGCTTCGGCGTCGACTGGGCAGAGCGGCGGCGCGCCCTTGCGGTGAGCGATCGGGCCGGGGCCAGCGGGCGTGGCACGGCGCGCGGCCCGGCGCGGCCGTCCGGTGACCGGCGCCCACGCCGCACGCTCCGGGCGGCCAGGCGCGGGGCCGCGCAGCGGCCTGAGCGCCGCCGCCCCTTGATCCCAAACAGCCCAATTCGGCAGACGGTTGCCTGTACAGCTTGTATAGAAAATGGTCGCCTGCCCGTATGGGGCGAAGCTACGATGGTCTCCATGGCTCCACGACCGCGCTGGTGGCATCAACTGCGAGATTCCAAGAACGAAGTCCTATTAGCAGTCGATCTCTATAACCGTTCCGGGATGGAACGACAGCTAGAAGCATTCATCGTCCACATGTCGATCGGCTGGCTGAAGCTTCTACAGGCTAGGTATGAACGCGATGGACTAGATCTTTACATTCGGAACAGCCGCGGCCAGCGCCAGCGCACGAGAGATGGCGACTGGGTCACTAAGCCTCTACATCAAATGTCATCTGAAGAATTCGATGAGCGTGACCCTAGACGCGTGAATCTTGAATTTTTCATCGGACTTCGCAATAAGATTGAACATCGCCACGAGCGCGACGTAGCTACATTGATTGCAGGGAAGACCCAGGCTCTCTTGCTCAACTATGAGCGCACTCTCGTCGAAAACTTCGGAGCAGATGAGTCACTAGCAGATTGTCTGCGGTTCCCACTCTTCGTTTCCACAATCACCGATGATGCAGTGAGCGCCATAAAAGAAGTTCGGAAACGCGTTCCACATACCGTGCTCGATTATGTGCAGGACTTCGATGCGTCGGTCGAGTTTGATATAAGCAGCGACCAAAGTTATGATTTTCGCATCTACCTTGTCCCAAAGACTGGATCAAAGACTGAGGCCGATGTCGCCATGAGCTTCGTTCGCCTGGAGGATCTCGATAAGGATCAACTTGGCTTGATGGAGAAAATGCAGACCGTAATTCGCGAGAAGCAAGTGCCAATCGAAGATCTCGGCTCACTCCTTCCCAAGCAGGTTGTAGCGAAGATTCAGGATGGCCTTGGATGGAAGTTCACCGTGAATGACCACGCTAAAGCCTGGAAGTACTTTGACGTCCGCCCGCCAGAAGGCAGCGAGTATCCCGAACAAACGAAACAACAGTTCTGTCGATACAACATTCTATTCGGACGTCACGTCTATACGGAAGCGTGGGTTAAATACCTCATCAGAAAGCTGAGCGATCCAGAAGAATTCAGAAAGATTATGGGTCATTCACCTCGGCCGCTCGACCCAGCTTAGATTGCGAAGTCAGAGAGGCCGGCGAAAGCTTATGCAGCTTCGCGAGCGCCTTTGAAATCTTGAACTTTCGTTACAGCTCACATATGCGAGTCCGACATGTCACTGAAGAACGGCATTATTCCGTGTGCGAGTTGGCGATTACACGCAATGGTAGCTGCGGATTTGAATGTGTGATCGGCGCCCTGCTGATCAGCTACCTTGGCTCCCGCTTCGCGGGCGATGATGACGCCGGCGGCCATGTCCCATGGCTTGTTGGACAGAGTGATGCTGGCGTCTAGCTTGCCTTCGGCGACCCATGCGAGGTCGATGGCAACTGAGCCGAGCATGCGGATTCGTTGGACGTTGGCGGCCAGGCGCTCGGTTAGGGCGATGCGTTCGCGGTTCTTGGCTTCGGCTCCCTCCCCTACGGCGTAGTCGCCTATGGCGACGATTGCATCTTTGAGGTCGGTGGTCATGCTGGCTTGGATGCGGCGGTCTCCGAGGTAGGCGCCGGTGTGCTGGGCGGCGTGGTAGCGGTCGCCTAGGAACGGCAGATCGATGACGCCAACGACGGGGCGGCCTCGTTCGATGAGGCCGATTGAGATACCGCACAGCGGAAGGCCGCGGACGAAGTTGGCGGTGCCGTCTACCGGGTCGATGGCCCACATGAGTTCGCCGGTGGTGTCGCCGCTGATGCCCTCCTCTTCGCCGAGTATGGCAATGTCGGGCGTTCGCTCTTTGAGGTAGTCGCGGACGGCGCGTTCTACGGCGTAGTCCACTTCGCTGGCCATGTCGCGGTCGCCCTTGGCGGTGAGCAGGCCGGGGACGCGCGTGCGCACAAGATCGCTGGCGATCTCGGCCGCTTTGAGGGCGACGGGCAGTAGAGCTGCGGGTGCGTCGGTCATACGGGTCGGCCTCGTTCCCATAGCGCGTTGAAGATCTCTTCGAACGTCTCATACACGCCGGTGCCGGTCGCGTTGCGCTCGGCAAGGAAGGTAGGCGAGTCGACTCCGCGGGCGCTCGGTAGGTAGGGCTGCAAGACGCAGAGCTGATTGTTGATGAGCGTGATGTTGAACCGGATCGTCTCGTCGTAGACGGCGACTGTGAGGCGGTCTTGGGCCTCGGGTGACCGGCGTTTGCGTAGGCGGGTCAGGACCTCGATGTTCAGGCGCGTGAGGGTGGTTAGGTGGTTGTCGGTGTAGCCCTCTTCCCGTTCACGGGCTTCGATGGCCTCGCCCTCGGGGTCCAGGAACAGCGCTTGCAGGGTGGTGCCGGCCTCGATGAGCCGAAAGAGGCGCTGGTCGGGGTATTGCTGGCACAGCATGTTGAGGGAGAGGCCGGCGATCCTGATGCTGGTTGCGTTGTCGAGCAGGGCGTGTGGCGGGTGCGCGAATGAGAACTCAGCGCGTGTGGGGAACACTGCAGTGACGTCGGCGTGAGGGTTCGGGCCTACGCGGTCGGCGGTCGCTTCGAGGTCGGCGCGGTCGTCGCTGGGAGCGTAGGCGGCGGGCTCGTCGGCCAGGAGCTGCGGCGGGCATGGGGCGAACAGCTCGTCCGCCGTCCACTCGGGGAACATCGCTTCTAAGACGCGGCAGTGATCGACGTAGGGCAGTCGTTTGAGTTCGCCGGATGTCCAACGGTGGAGCTGGGCGCGGCTCGGCGCGGTGCCGGTGAGTTCGCGCGAGATCTTCTTGGCGGCCTCGATGTATGCGGCCTGGAACATGCCGTACCGCTGTAGGCGGCGCTGTCGGATCAGGACTTGCAACAGGAGCGGTTGGGGAGACACCGGCCGTCCTCTCTGGTCGACGTTCACCAGGCTAGGCGCTGGATGACAGCGAAGACGAGACAAAGTCGAGACGGATGTAAGACGTTGGTGCGAAAGACGAGATGATCACGGCCTCGTGACGCAACGTGACTCCTTGCCACTGTGTGGGCATGGCGAGCGATTGCACCTCTTGCGGGGGACGCGGGGTCAAGCGGCGCGTTGCGCGACGGACGTTGGCACCTGGGCACGTGGCGGGCGTTCCGGCTGACAGTCGTCGGGATACCTGTCCTGACTGCCTCGGCTCGGGGCAGACGTCTGAGCGGCGGGACGGTGTGGAGTCGTGAACGCCCGGGACTTCGAGTTGCGGCTTCTGACTGATCTGCGGACTTCGCTCGTCGCCCTGGGCCTGGCCGTCCGGCTGGACGAAAGCATGCCGGGGCTGCTGATCAGTACCGCCAATCCCGGTTTGTTCGTCTGGGTGTTCGTCGGGGCTTCCGGACGGACGTTCACCTGGCGACGCGATGACAGCAAGCACCCGGTCAACGACGTACCGGGCGCGGCGGCTCAGGTCGCTCGGTTCGTCAGTGCTCAAGCCGGCCAGCTCAACGGCTCGGCTAACGACCACTTCGACTAGCGCTCTCGGGCTGGCCTGACGGCTGGCCGTAGGCGCATTGAACGGCAGAGTCGGCGGTGCGAAGAGGACGGTCCGCTTGCGTGATCGCCCCCCTTGCCCCCATTGATCACGCGGTGGAGGGGCGGGCCAGACCCCGCGCCGTCGGCTCTGCTTCCAACGAAAGCGAGAACAGGTGATGGGTCCTTCTCTCTCCCGTGACGCCGAACTCCGAGTGTTGGGCGACCTGTGCCGAGCCCTGGTGAAGCGCGGGCTATGTGTCCAGATGCGGGACGCGATCCCCGGGCTGACGGTCACTCGTCCGGGCGGGACGGCACTGGAGGTCATCGGCTACGTCGTGGTGAGTCGGCGCAAAGGTGAGGTCTCTTGGTGGCGGGTCGATAACCTTCACCCGGTCACCGACCTTGACGGGGCGGCGGAACGGATCACCGCGTTCATGACCGAGTCGGCAGTGCGCAACCGTCCGGGGTCTCGGTCGTGAGGCCGTGGGGCGCCGATGCTCCGGATGACGTGGCGGCGGCAGTCATCACTCTGGAACGCCGTTTCCCCGAGGCGTCGGTCTGGTTCGGAAAACAGACGTTGCGTTGGTGGGCGCTGATGCAGTGGGCGGCGCGGTGGGTGCTCCTCGAAGCGGCGACACCGATGGATCTGGCAGACCGGATGACGGAGGCGCGCGGATGACGGTGACCTGCTCGTGCCGGTGGCCTAATGGCATGAACGCCCCCGCCCGTGGTCTGGGCGGGGGCGTTTTGGCTGGTGGAGCCTAGGGGATTCGAACCCCTGACACCCGGCTTGCAAAGCCGGTGCTCTACCAACTGAGCTAAGGCCCCTGGTCCTGTGTTACTTGACCTGCGGTGACGCTCGATGGCGTGACCGGTGACGATCGTACACCGTAGGCGGAGCGCAGGCTTTCGAGGCTGGGCGGGCGCTGAGGCCTCGACGAGGTTACTCGTCCTCGGCGGGGCGCGGGTCAGTCGGTGGGGCGATGCCGTGGATGCGTCGGCCAGGAGGGACGTCTCACTCCCCGTCCGCCCCCGTGTCGAGTCGTTCATGCCTTCGAGGGAATTGTCGTCACTCCTGGTAGAGGCCACGATCCTTTCCCATGGACACGAGACTCGGGATTTTGCTCCCCACCGACCGGGCCCGGTGGGATGACGCCCGCCAGCTGGTCGATTTCGCCGTCCGGGCCGAACGCCTCGGCTATGACTCGGTCTGGGCCAACGACACTCTGCTCGGTCCGCGGATCGAACCGCTTGCCATGCTCGCCGCCCTCTCATCGGCGACCGAACGCGTCACGCTGGGGACGGCCGCTCTCCTGCCCGCCTTCCGACGGCCGGTGGTGGCGGCTCAGACGCTGGCCTCCATCGACCATCTGTCCGCGGGACGCCTGATCGTCGCCGTGGGTGCGGGTTTCCCCGGCAGGTCGGAGATCGAGTACGCCGTGTCCGGGGTGCCGTGGGAGCGCCGTTTCGGGCGGTTGGACGACACGGTGGCCCTGTGGCGGGCGTTGTGGTCGGGCGAGCGTGCGTTCCAGGGCAAGGTGCTGCACTTCGACGAGCTGCCTGAATCCACACCCTCCTACCGGCCGGGCGGGCCGCCGATCTGGCTGGCCGGCGCGAGCCCCTCGGCGTTGGAGCGTGCCGGACGGCTCTACGACGGGTGGTTGCCCTACCCGCCCGATCCCGCCGACTACCGGGCGGGCCTCGCGACGGTGCGGTCGGCGGGCCGTCCTGAGGACGCGGTCACGCCGGCGTTGTTCGTCACCGTGCTGATCAGCGATGACACGGGCGTGGAACGGCAGCTCGACGCTTACTGCCGATCAACCTACGGCCTGCCGTACGAAACGGTGCGGACGATCCAGGCGATCGTCGCAGGTCCGGCCGAACATGTGGCCGCCACGTTGGCTCGGTACCTGGAGGCGGGCGCGGAGCACCTCGTCTTCCGCATCGCCGCGCCGTCCCTCGACGCCCAGCTCGACCAGGTGGAACGCATCGCCACGACCGTGCGCCCATTGCTGAGCTCGCGCTAGCCCTTTCGGCTGTCGAATGAACCGAACAGGCGCTGCGGTCGGGCGGTCGGGGCCAGTCGCGAAGCGCATCCGCGGTGGCCAACGAACGGGCGTCGGCTTCCGTTAGTCGCTCGGGCGGGTGCGTCCGTCGTTGGCTGTCGCATCTCGCTGCGAGATGCGACTCCCGGCTCGCCGTGGATCCCGCTGGATGCTGGAGGCCCTCGTCTGGCACGACCTCGGCGGCTCGGTTCCGCGCGTACCCGGCTATCCGTGGTCGGCGTTGGCCGGGGTGCGGAGGATGAGGTCCGGGAGGGCTGCGACGGAGGGGAGGACGTGGGTGGCGCCGGCAGCCAGGAGGCGGTCGTGGTCGTGGGCGCCGGTGAGGACGCCGGCGACGACGGACGCCCCGGAGCGGCGGCCGCAGAGCATGTCGCCCGCCGTGTCACCGCAGACGGCGATGTGGCGGACGTCGTCCACGCCGAGGCGCAGGGCCGCGGTCAGGACGAGGTCGGGCCACGGCCGGCCGCGCGGGACGTCCTCGGGGCAGAGGGTCAGGTCGGCGCGGTCCCACCAGCCGAGGGCGTCGAGGACGCGGGCCTGCGTGCCGCGGCCGAAGCCGGTGAGCAGGCACACGCGGACACCGGCGCCGCGCAGCCGTGCGAGAGCGTCGTCGGCGCCGGGTACGGGTGTGAGGCCGCGCCGGTCGATGAGGTCGTGGTAGGACCGCTCGAACGCCAGATGCGCGGCCCGGGCGCGGGGTTCGTCGAAGAGCGAGCGGAAGATGCCGATCTTCGATCCGCCGCGCGCGTCGCGGAAGCGGGCGAGGGCACGGCCGTAGGACGCCGTGCCGGAGACGATCCCCAGGGTGGCGATCGCCTCGGCGAAGGCGCACTCGACGGTGTCGCCGTCCGCGACGGTGGTCCCGGCGAGATCGAGGCAGGCGACGGTGATCGGCTCTGCTTCGTTCACGCCGGGGCCTGTCGCCGGCGTGTCAGCTGTCGGACGACGTGGCCTCGGTCCACAGGTCCAGCTCGGCGCGGTCCTGCTGGAGCTTGCGCCAGACGGCGAAGCCACCGAGGGCGACGACGGCGAGGACGAGAAGCTTCTTCACGGTGGGACCCCTTCACCTTCGACTATCAAGTCAGAAACCGGGGACGGCTGATCAGAGTCTGCCTCCCCCAGGCTCTCCGCAGCCTAGCAACCACGGCCGGGCGATCAGCACCGAAGGGCCCCTCCCCGGACGAGACATTCGAAAAAGCCTCGCATTTCATGCTCTCGTCGGAACGCCGGAACGGCCGCATAATCCGGGTGGAGACCTTCGGGAGTGCGGATGGCAGAAGACGACTTCCGGCGCTGGGAGCGCGAACTGGAGCCGGACGTGCCCGACGAGCGTCCGTCCGGGGGCCGCGGTCTGGTGCTGGTCGCGGGGCTGACCGCCACGGCGTGCGCGGCCGTGATCGCGTGGGGCGACGTACCGCTCGGCACCGCCGGGCTGGTGCTCTCGTCGATCATTCTTCTGCTGTGGCGCATCGGAATGTGATCCGCCATCATCGCGGGATGGATCTGCGCGGAGCGAACGTCCTGCTGACCGGCGCGACCGGCGGGATCGGCCAGGCGCTGGCGAGGGCCCTCGCCGGTCGCGGCGCCCGGCTGGTGCTGACGGGCCGCCGGGCCGACGTCCTGGAACCGCTGGCCGAGCGGCTGGGCGGCCGCGCCATCGTCGCCGACCTCGCGGACCGGGCGGCGGCCGAGAGCCTCCTGGACGAGGCGGGCCGGGTGGACGTGCTGGTCGCGAACGCGGCGCTGCCGGCGTCCGGGCTGCTCTCCGGGTACTCGATCGGGGAGATCGACCGGGCGCTGGACGTGAACCTGCGTGCGCCGATCGTGATGGCGAAGCTCGCCGCCGCGCAGATGGCCGATCGTGGCCGCGGTCACCTGGTCTTCGTTTCGTCGCTGGCCGGCAAGACGGCGTCGGGGCACGCGTCCCTCTACAACGCGACGAAGTTCGGTATGCGGGGGTTCGCCCTGGCGTTGCGCGAGGATCTGCGCCCGCACGGCGTCGGTGTCTCGACGGTCTTCCCCGGCTTCATCCGGGACGCGGGCATGTTCGCCGAAGCGGGCGTGACCCTGCCCAAGGGGATCGGGACGCGGTCGCCCCGGGACGTGGCGCGCGCGACCGTCCGGGCCGTCGAGCGCGACATCGCGGAGATCGACGTGGCGCCGCTCGGGCTGAGGATCGGCGCGCGGATCGGCGGGGTCGCGCCCGTCCTGTCGGCGGCCGTGCAGCGGCGCGCGGGCGGGCACCGGATCTCGCAGGGCCTCGCGGACGGGCAGCGCGGCAAGCGGTAGCGACAAATCTGGATCTTCCAGCCATAATCCGGACGGGCCCGCTTGATCAGCGGGACGAGCCGGCGCAGCGGCCGGGCCCTATCCCGCCTGCCGCGCGCCCCCGCGCGAGGAGGGTCTGCGCCATGCGGACGGGCAGGAAAATCGTGATCGGGGCGGCGGCCGCGGCCGTCCTGTCGCTGGTGTCGGTGCCCGCGCGGGCGGCGGAACCCGCTGACGCGACCGTGGTGCCTGTGCAGGTCACCGGCGATCCCGCGAAGCGCTTCAATCTCGTGGTGCTGGGTGACGGCTACACGGCGGCGGACATGCCGAAGTTCCGCGCGCACCTCGCCAAGCACCTCAACGACCTGTGGACGATCGAGCCGTTCAAGTCGTATCGCAGCTACATCAACGTGTACGCGGTGGAAATCCCGTCCGGCGAGTCCGGCGTGAGCTGTGACCCGGCGCTGTCGTCACCGCGACGCACGACGCCCTTGAGCATGGCCTTCTGGAGCGGCTGTAGACAGGACGGCATTCAGCGCCTTCTCGTCATGAACTCTGCGGCCGCCAAGACGTATGCGGATCTCGTCCAAGGCACGACTGTAGGAAACCGTCAGATCCTCGCGCTCGCGAACAGCGACACCTATGGCGGTGCAGGGGGCGCCTACGCGACGGCGTCCGGTGGGAACGCCATGTCGGCTCTCATCGCACCGCACGAACTCGGCCACTCGCTAGGTGGGCTGGACGACGAGTACGACTACTACCAGCGAGGCGTCCCTGGTGGGACGTACACCGGCCCTGAGCCCGCCTCCATCCATCACACGCTTCTGACCGAGGAGGAGATGAAGGCACAGAAGCAGAAGTGGTGGCGGTGGCTCGGGGAACGGAGCGAGGCCGGGGGCACCATCGGGCGGTACGAAGGTGGCCTCTACTCAGGTAAGGGCGTGTGGAGGCCGAGCCAGCACTCGATGATGAAAACGCTCGGCTACTACTACGACCAGGTCGCGCGTGAACGGATGACCCAGCGGATCTCAGGCAAGGTCAACCTCGTCCAGGCGAACACGCCCACGGACGCACCGGTGGGCGACGACCGTGTGCTGTGGGTCGAAACGATGCATCCGACCGGCCATCCTCTGTCCGTTGCATGGACGGTCGACGGGAAGACCGTCGGGCACGGCGCGAACCTCGACCTGGCCAGGCAGCACCTGAGGAAGGGCACGCACACGGTCAAGGCCACTGTCACCGATCCCACCGGCTTCGTCCGGGACCCGGCAATCCGGTCGTCCGCCGCGCTCACGCAGGTGCGCACATGGACGGTCGACACCGGCGTGAGCACTCCGCCTGAGAACGTGCCTGTCGACTTCAGTTCGTCCACGCCCACGGAGACGCCGGTAGGAAGCGATTCCCTCGTCTACGTGGAGACCACCCACCCGGTGCAGAGCACGCCCAAGGTGAAATGGGTACTGGACGGGCGCCCCGTACGGGGCGGCGACCGAGACATCGATCTCGGACGGTTCCGCTTGGCGAAGGGCACGCACACGCTGGTCGCTCGGGTCGGCTCCAACACCCGCACATGGACGATCGACGCGCAGGCGCCGGTCGTCGCGTACGAGCTGTCCAAGGCGGCGCAGAGCCAGGTTCGTCCTGGACGGACGCCCGAGTACGTCTTCGACGGTCCCTTCACCATGCGGCTCACCGGCGCGGACGACCGTCCAGGCGTGGTCGTCTCCGAGTTCCGCGTGGACGGCGACGGTTGGTTCAACTACTTCGGCTGGCCGACCGACTCGTCCTCTCCCTGGCTGTTCACCGAGAACGGCACGGTCATCGACAGCCTCACCTACGGCAAGCTCGGTAAGGGCCGCCACACCATCGAGTACCGCGCGATCGACCCCGCGGGGAACGTCGGCAAGGCGGGCAAGTTCATCGCCACCCTCCGCTGAGCCCCGGCACCTGGCACCGGCCCTGCCCCTCCTCGCACCGGTCCCGGACCGCTGTGACTCGGGGGGCAGGGCCGTGGGGTCAGCGTTCGGGCGCGGGTTCCGGCGTGGGCTTCGTGGCCGGTTCGGGTGCGGCGGTGCTGTCGTCAGGCGGGGGCACCGGTGCGGCCGCGGGGGAGCGGCGCGCGGTGGCGAGAACGGAGCCGCCGAGGATCAGCACGAACGACGCGATGATCGTCCCGCTGAGCGGCTCCCCCAGGAACACGACGCCGGCCGCGACCGCCACGGCCGGGTTCACGTACGTGAACACCATGCCCCGGGACGTGCCGACCTCCCGGATGAGCTCGAAGAAGACGATGAACGCCAGCGCCGTGCAGACCAGGCCGAGGGCGACGAGCGCGGCGAGGACCCGCCCGTCGGGCATGGCGCTCGGCCAGGTGGCGATCGCCGGGCCGGTGTAGACGAGGGCGGCGATGGCCAGCGAGAACGCGGCCATGTGCAGGCTCGGAAGGTCCTGGAGCCGCCGGGTGGCGATCATCGGGGCGATCGCGTACCCGACCGCGACCAGCATGACCTCGCCGATCGCCCACGCGCTGCCGCCGCCGAGGTGCGGTCCGGCGAGCACCCCGACGCCGGCCAGGCCGACCAGCAGGCCCGCCCACCGGAGGGGCCCGAGCCGCTCGGCGTCCCCGGTGAGCCGGGCGAGCACCACGCCGATGATCGGGACGGCGGCGATGAGCAGGCCCGTCATGGAGCTGGTCAGCCGGTTCTCGGCGTCCGACAGCAGCGCCCACGGCCCGAGGATCTCCACCGCGGTGAACAGCAGGAGCGGGCGCCAGTGGCGGCGGACCACGTCCAGCCGCCCGGCCCTGAGCGCCAGCGGCAGCAGGACGAGCACGCCCAGCGCGGTGCGCGCGAACACCACCATGGGGACCGAGACGCTCTCGACCGCCACCTTGATCAACAGATAGGGGATGCCCCACAGCACGCTCATCAGCGCGAACAGCATCCAGCCGCGGCGACTCAACCCGACCTCCGTTCTCGACCGCCCGCCCGGGCCGCCTCCGCCCCGGGACCTGCGCGGAGCGGGCGCGTTCGCGATCGGCCCTGGCACCCGGGTCCGACCCGGGGCGGACGTTCAGAATCGGGGTCGGCGAGATGTGCTGTCTTGAACGCTGTTGCGGTAAACGCCCGGGGTGACGCCCAGCACGCGGCGGAACCAGCGGGTGAGGTGCGCCTGGTCGGCGAACCCGACGAGCGTCGCCGCCTCGGCCGGACGGTGGCCCGCGTCCAGCAGCGCCCGGGCGCGGGCCACCCGGTGCTGGGCGAGCCACGCGTACGGCGGCATGCCCATCGCGTCCCGGAAGGCGCGCAGGAGCTGGTAGCGCGACAGCCCCAGGTCGGCGGCGACCTCGGCGAGCGTCGGCGGGGCGGTCAGCTCGTCGGACAGGCGGGTCGCGACCGTCCGCGCGATGCTTCCGGCTTCGGCCCTGCGGTGGGCCGGGACCGCCTTCGGGCCGGACGCCGCATGCCGCCGGACGAGCGTGCCCAGCACGCCGAGCAGCCGCGACTCGCCCTCAAGCGGGTCGGCGCCGAGCCTCAGGGCATGGTGGGCGAGGCGGAGCGCCTCGCCGAGACCCCGGTCGTCGATGATCGGGTGCGCGAAGTGCGGTGATGCCGGCGCCGGGCCGGCCTCCGCGGTCGTCGCCGCGCCCAGCAGTTCGGCGGCGGGGTAGAGGCACAGGTACGCGAAACCCTCCGGCCGCGCCGGACCGCCGGTGTGCGCCTCGCCCGGCTCGACCACGACGACGCTGCCGGCCGCCGAGTAGATCCTCTCGCCCCGGTAGAGCATCGTCTCCGTGCCGTCGACGGTGACGCCGATGGCGTACTCGTCGTGGGTGTGCGGCGCGTAGTGCCGGCGGCCGATGCGGGCCGTCAGCAGATCGAGCGGCGCGCCCTGGATGCCGCCCACCCGCGTCCACAGCGTCCGGTCGCCTCCCCGGGCGTCGAGCAGGCTCGCGCCGCCCGGCCGCCGGTCAGGCCGAGAAGACGTGCCGGAGCCGCCAGCGGTCCTCGTCACGACCGAGCTCCACGACGGCCACGCCCTCCGCGCCGGTGACCCGGAACCGGTAGACCCTGCCCTCCTGGGCCGATCCGTAGGTCTTCAGCACCGCGTCGACCGCGTAGCGCGTCCCCCGCCACTCGTACGCGGTGAGCCGCCCCGCCGGGTCGTGCTCGGCTCGGACCGGCTCGTTCAGCAACTGCCCCATGCGGGGAGAGTAGCACGCGTTCGAACAAATGTTCGCAGGTCGGAGCGGCCCTCCCGCCCGGGCCGGCACCGCCTCCGGGCGAATCGGAGCGCGAAAACCACCGTGCCGCCGGGCGTGGCGAGCCGCTCGCCTCCACGGCGCCGAGCCGAGAAACACGGGTCATGACCAGACCAACGGAAAACACCCCGCGACCTCATCCCGATCACACCTGCCGACCTCGCGGGCACCGCCCCGCCCATCTGGCGATCCCCACCTCGCCGGCTCCCGCGCCCCAGGCATCAACCCTCGACCGCCACGATTCCGCGGCCAGTTCCTTCGAGTGACGACACACCCCCTGCCCTCCTGCGCCTTGCCCACCCCAGCGGACAGAGGTGACCGCGCGCCCCGCCCCACCCCGGTGCCCGCTTCGAGTCTGGCTTCTACGTATTCGTCGCGGGGTGGTCACGAAATGGCCACACGTCAGGGATCGCCTGTGGAACGGTATTGATCAGCCGGCGCTCGGAGCCGGTCGCCCGGGGTCACCCCGGGCCGGTAACTGAAACACCGTGAGGTGAGACATGTCTCCGGACCAGATCGTCACCGCTCTGACCTTCGTGGTCGTTCTGGGTTCGATGCTCGTTGCGCACGCTGTCGGCGACCACTGGGTCCAGACCGATGTCCAGGATCGAGACAAGGGTCTGCACGGCGACCAGATGTGGAAGGGGCGCCTGGCATGCCTGCGGCATGTGGCGTCCTACACCGTCTGCACGTCACTGGTCGTCGCCATGATGTGGGCGATCCTCGGCCTGCGGATCTCGCTGTTCAGCTTCATCCTCGGGCAGCTGATATCGGCGGTCACCCACTACTGGGCCGACCGTAGGGACCCCCTGCAGCGGCTGGCCGAGTTCATCGACAAGCTCAAGGGCCTCGAGGGCGAGGCCGTGGGCGCCTTCTACCGGCTCGGCGCCCCGCGCGCCGGCAAGGACGACAACACCGTGCTGGGGACGGGGCGGTACGCCCTCGACCAGGCATGGCACTGGTGGTGGATCTTCATCGCCTCCGTCGTGACGGCCGTCGCGGCGTAGGGACCCATCACCCAGGCGGGGCCGTCTTCCGGCATCGCCTCGAGCACCGGCCCTCGTACCCACAGGTACGGGGGCTGTTCGTTCCCTTCGGGCGCGGGGAGGCTCGGCGAGTGCCCCTGGGGGCCGTTATCCACAGGCTGTTGGTAACCGTCGCACACATCTTCCACCTCGTCGCAGCAGGGCGTTCCGGGGTCGCGTCCACAGGTGGATCCCCAGAACAGCCGGGCTTTCCACGGTCCGGACGGCTCGTCCGCCGCCGTCCTCCTCATCATGACCGAGGTCGCTCGTCCGTCCACAGAATCCACAACCTGTGGATAACTATCGTGCACAACCTGGGTACGGCCCCGCGGCTCCGCGTCCACATTCTTCCCCAGCTCGCCCCCAACCCGCGTGCTCACTTGTCCACGTCGTGGAAAAGCCGCTGACCAGCAGGAAAACCCACTCTGCGCGGGCGTTCTCCACACCCCGTTCACACCCTGTGGGCGAATCCCTTCCACAACCTCACAGGACCGGTGGACAGAGTTGCCCACAGTAATCCCCAACCGTGTCCCCAACCCGGCAGTCCACCGGGACACCGCGAGGCGGAACATCGACTCGCCTCCGCACCGGCCGCCGGCCCGGCGATCGATGCGAGGCGATCGACATCGAGTGGCCCTCACCTGCGGGCTTCACCCCCGCGTGGGTCCGGTCAGCGCGTGTCTCCGGAGGGCGGAGTCCGACCGTCGACAGGGATGGCGGCTTCGAGATCGGCCAGGCGGCCGAGGTCGTCGCCCGACCGCGACGAGGCGGGCAGGTCGATCACGCGGGCCTCGGCCGTGAGGGTGCGGACGAGAGGCCATTCCTCCAGGTGGGCGGCGGCGTCGGCGCGCAGGACCAGGGCTGTGAGGCGCTCGGACGGGGACAACGCCTCGTCGGACCGCAACAGCCGATCGAGGATCCGGGCAGCGGCGCGATGGTCCCCCTTCGACTCGCCGAGGAGCGCGGCCATGTGGAAGGCCCGGGCCACCGTCTCCTCCGGGATGGGCGCGTGCCGCGTGTCCTCCGAGATGGCCTGGCCGATGCGGAGCTGGAGCCCGTCCGGGTCGCTGAGCAGGAACTGCCGGACCCCGTAGGACATGTCCCGCAACGCGCTCAGTCGAGGCAACCCCCGGGTCGGGACCCGGCCGAGGGCCTCGCGGAGCCCGCCGCGAAACGCCTCGTACAGGGCGTCGACCTTCGTCGTGGTGATGTAGCACATGTTCATGGACGCGGCCGGGTCGTGCTTCTTCCAGCCGAAGAACTGCAGTTCGACGTCGCCGCGCCGGACCGCGAGGTACGGATTGGGGCGCGTCTGCCAGGTGGTCTGCTCGAAACCGAGCGCGCTGTAGAAGTCCCAGGTCAGCTCTATCGACCTGCACGGAAAGATCGGAATCGCCTTCTCGCCCATGGTCGGAGCCTAGGAAGGCCGTCGGCGTTAGTCAAGTTTGACTACAGCCGATCATGCGGGCGCGCCGTTCCCTGTGCGCGGGCCGCGAAGGTGGAGGATGATGTTCGCCATCGCGATCACCAGTGCCGCGATCGCCGCCACTCCCGGAACCATCTACGCGGTCCGCGTGACCAGGGCGGAGAACTCGCGGAGATCGGTTCAACCGCCCGGCGGGCACCACACGGCAAGTGAAGTGGTCCCCATCGCCAGAGTTTTCCACAGGTTGTGGAAAGGGAGGCATCCGTGGACTTCAACGAGCACACTGCGACGCGGGCCGTCCAGGACAGTTTCCGCGGCACTTCCGACCCTCGACTCCGCGAACTGCTGGACGCGCTCACCCGCCACCTGCACGCATTCGTCGGTGAGGTCCGGCCGTCGATCCGCGAATGGGAGCAGGCGATCGGGTTCCTTACTGCCGTCGGCCAGACCTGCACCAACACGCGGCAGGAGTTCGTCCTGCTGTCGGACGTCCTGGGCGTGTCCATGCTGGTGGAGACCCTGAACGAACAGGAGGGCGGCACGGAGAGCACCGTCCTCGGCCCGTTCCACATGGTCGAGTCGCCCCCGCGCGCGCTCGGCGACAGCATCGATCTGATCGGTGAGGCGCCGCCGTGCCTTGTGGCCGGTCGTGTCCTCAGCAGCGACGGAACGCCCCTGTCCGACGCCGAGGTGGACGTCTGGCAGTGCAACGAGAAGGGGTTCTACGACGTCCAGCAGCCGGGGGTCCAACCGGCCGGCAACGGGCGCGGCCTTTTCCACACCGACTCCGAAGGGCGGTTCCGGTTCCGGACCGTCCTCCCCAGCCATTACCCGATCCCGACGGACGGGCCGGTCGGACGGTTCCTGCGGGCCACCGGCCGCCACCCCTACCGGCCGGCGCACATCCATTTCATCGTCCGGGCAGACGGCCACACCCCGCTGACCACTCACGTCTTCGTGGCAGGAAGCCCCTACCTGGACTCCGACGCTGTCTTCGCGGTCAAGCAAAGCCTCATCGTCGATTTCACCGAGTCGACCGACGCTGAGACGGCCGCGCGGAACGGTGTCCGAACGCCCTTCCGCCACGCCGAGTTCGACTTGGTCCTGAGCAGAGAGCTCGGTTGACCCGCCCCGCGCTCTGGCTCCCCTCCGCGCCACAGGCCGGCGCCAGCAGCGCCACTCCCGCAGGGCAATGTGGCAGGGTTCGAAGTGAACACCGCCCTCATCGGCATCACCGACCTCTCAGTTATCCACAACCTGTGGAGAACTGCCCCTCTTATCTGGATAACCGGCTCCGGGTCGCATAGGCCGAAGCGCGATCTCAATGCACCGAAAGCCAAGGAGCCCAGGCAGCCGCCACGTTTCCACACCGGGCATGGCGCAACGAGTGGGCGCCCGACTCCCAAAGCGGGTCGGCGCCCATGGCTCCCCAGTGCTATCGGCCATTGAGAAGCCCGCCTGACGCGCCGCCCGCTTACGTCAAGCAGAACCCACGGTTTGTCTTGTCCAGGTCCAAGAGCGCCTCGCTCATGGTTTGCAGTGGACCACGCATTGGGGACTCTCCCGGACATCCCGACATATCGCGCGGGTGATCGGCACGCCGGGAACCGCCGCACACAGCGACCACGCACCCCTCCTGCGCCCGGCAGCGGGCGGGAGACACGACCGGGGGAAACATGAGCGACCTGATCGCCGTCGCCTACGACGACCTGCCTCGCGCCGAGCAGGCGCGCGAGAAGCTCGTCCAGCTGCACAAGGAGCACATCATCGAGCTCGCGGACGTCGTCATCGTCGAGCGCAGGCAGGACGGCAAGATCAAGCTTCACCAGGCCCGCAACCTCGTCGCGGGCGGCGCCCTCGGCGGCGCCGCGTGGGGCGGCTTGATCGGGCTCATCTTCTTCATGCCGCTGCTCGGCATGGCCATCGGCGGAGCCACCGGCGCGGCCATGGGCTCCGCGAGCGACATGGGCATCGACGACGACTTCATGCGCAACCTCGGCGAGCAGCTGCCGCCCGGCGCCGCGGCCGTGTTCGTCCTGGTCGACAAGCGCAATCCCGAGAAGGCCGTCCCGGAGATGGCGCCGCTGGGCGGCAGGCTCATCCAGACCTCGCTGTCCCCCGAGCAGGAGGAGCACCTGCGGGAGGCCGTCAAGGCCGCTCGCGCGCCCCAGCCCGCCTGAGAGCCCGGCTCCGGCGGCGCGGCACGCCGCTCACCGGAACGCGCCAGGGCACGCCGATGATCCAGAGGCCGGTTTCGAGACCCTCGAAACCGGCCTCTGTCCTGCCGATCCTGAAGGGCGCTGAGCCTGCCATGTGGAGCAGTCTCTTCGGCTCCTCCAGCCTCGACATCGAGCACGAGCCTGCCCGCCCGCGGCGACGGCCAGGTTCCTGAAATTCAGCACCGTCCCGATGTCGAGAACGTCCCGCCGGCTCCGTCCCAGGTGCACCAGCGGCCATGACGGGCCGCGCGACGAAGGAGGACCACCATGGCGGTTCAGCGGATGGACAACGTCGGGATCGTCGTCGACGACCTGGATGCCGCGGTCGCGTTCTTCGTCGAACTCGGCATGGTGCAAGAAATGAAGGCGCAGATCGAGGGCCTTTGGGCGGACCGCACCGTCGGACTCGACGGCGTCCGGAGCGACATCGCGATGATGCGGACCCCGGACGGCGACGGCAGGCTGGAACTGGTGAAGTACCACGCTCCCGCGACGGTCGGCGCGGAGCCGGAGAACCCGCCGCCCAACACGCTGGGCCTGCACCGCGTCATGTTCACCGTCGACGACATCGTGGACACCGTCGGCCGCCTGCGCGCCCACGGCGCCGAACTCCTCGGCGAGGTGGCGCGGTACGAGGACAGCCACCTGCTCTGCTACCTCCGCGGCCCCGACGGCATCATCGTCGCGCTGGCCGAGCAGCTCGGCTGACGGCCGCCCGATCCCCCGCGATAGGGACAGCGCGGAAGCTCCGAAATTCGCTGAGAAATCTCTGGGCGGCATGTCGAGAACGAGCGCGCGGCTCCGTCCCAGGCACTGAACACGGCCACAATGGGCCCGAATCACATCAAGGAGAACACGATGGCCAAGTACCTGCTGCTCAAGCACTACCGGGGCGCGCCGGCACCGGCCAACGACGTGCCGATGGAGCAGTGGACGCCGGACGAGCTCACGGCCCACGTGCAGTACATGCAGGACTTCATCACCCGGCTCGAAGGAACCGGCGAGTTCGTCGACTCCCAGGGGCTCTCCCAGGAGGGGTCGTTCGTCCGCTACGGCGGCGAGGGCCGGCCGCCGGTCACCGACGGTCCGTTCGCGGAGACCAAGGACCTGATCGCCGGCTGGATCACGATCGACGTCGAGAGCCGTGAGCGGGCGTTCGAGCTGGCCGGTGAACTGTCCGCGGCGCCGGGCGCGGGCGGGAAGCCGATCTACGAATGGCTCGAGGTGCGCCCCTTCCTGAGCGAGCCGCCCACGGTGACCGAGTGAACGAGCCGCTGCTGCGGGAGCTGGTGCCCGCGGTGATCGGTGTCCTCGTCCGCCGCGGAGCCGACTTCGCGGCGGCCGAGGACGCCGTGCAGGACGCCTTGGTCGAGGCCGTGCGCGTCTGGCCGGACGACACGCCGCAGGATCCCAAGGGCTGGCTGGTGACCGTCGCCTGGCGCAAGTTCCTCGACGCCGCCCGCGCCGACACCTCCCGGCGGCACCGCGAGGTGCGCGTCGAGACCGAGCCCGCGCCGAGCCCGGGCGAGGCCGCGGACGACACGCTCCAGCTGTACTTCCTGTGCGCGCATCCGTCCCTGACACCGGCCTCGGCTGTCGCGCTCACGCTCCGCGCGGTCGGCGGCCTGACCACGCGCCAGATCGCGCAGGCCTACCTCGTGCCGGAAGCCACCATGGCCCAGCGGATCAGCAGGGCCAAGCGGACCGTCTCGGACGTCCGGTTCAACCGGCACGGTGACGTCGCCACCGTGCTGCGCGTGCTCTACCTGGTCTTCAACGAGGGCTACTCCGGCGACGTCGACCTGGCCGCCGAGGCGATCCGGCTCACCCGCCAGCTCGCCGCCAGGATCGACCACGAGGAGGTGCAGGGCCTGCTCGCGCTCATGCTGCTGCACCACGCACGGCGCGCGGCGCGGACCGGCCCCGACGGCAGGCTCGTCCCTCTCGCCGAGCAGGACCGCGGCCTGTGGGACACCCGCCTGATCGCCGAGGGCGTCGACGTGCTCCAGGCGGCCCTCGTCCGCGATCGCCTGGGCGAGTTCCAGGCCCAGGCCGCCGTCGCCGCGCTCCACGCCGACGCCCAGACGGCAGCCGAGACCGACTGGGTCCAGATCGTCGAGTGGTACGACGAGCTGGTGCGCCTCACGGACAACCCCGTGGCCCGCCTCAACCGGGCCGTCGCGGTCGGCGAGGCCGACGGCCCACGGGCCGGCCTGGCCGCCCTGGCGGAGCTCGACCCGTCCCTGCCCCGCTACAGCGCCGCAGCGGCGTACCTGCACGAACGTGACGGCGACCCGGTCACCGCGGCACGGCTCTACGCCCAAGCCGCCCGATCAGCACCCAACATCCCCGAACGCGACCACCTCACGCGCCAGGCCGCACGGCTCAACGAGCAACTGCGCACCTGATCGTCGGACGCCATGCTCACGGCTCCCGACTCGCGCGCTTCCTGGGGATCACCAGGCCCCGAAGCTGAAAGGGCGAGCGGATCCGCACTAGCCTCGTCGCGTGAGTGACGACGTCCAGCAGATTCAACCGCTCGACTCCGGGATAGCCGAAGAGTGGATACGGAAGACAGATGAGCCGGACCTTCGCGCGGTCTCGGCCTCCAAGCTTCGAGTAGGACCGCTGTGGCATGTCAGCGCCTGGGTGATGGAGTTCGTCCGCACGGACCCTCTCGAATCCGAGTTGCGCCGCCGCATCGCAGACGCGCTCAGCGCCGTCGACGGCGTCTCCAGTGTGGAAGAGGAAGACCGGGAAGTGTGGACGGTGACCGGCACTCCGACAGGCACGGCGCTCGTCGAGGCGGTAGCCCGGGTAGTGGACGACATGGCCGAAGCCGTCACCGTCGCTGTCAGCGGCTGAGAACCGGGGCCTGCCGATCGATCTCACGGCAGAGAACAGTGATCATGTCGTCAAAGACGTCCGCGCCGTGCTTCTGGATGAGAACGCCGTAGAGGTCCTTGCGGCTGGCCTCTCTGACCATCCAACTCAGAGTGGCGTGATGAACCCGGCGACCGGCGGCCAACTCGTCGTAAGCGTCGCGCGTGACCCTCATCAGCTCCGGAAAGGCCGCAGACTCCGCCAGAATCATGCGAGTCGCGTCGGTGAGATTCATGCGAGGAGTCTAGGTCAGCCGCCCCGCCGAACATGTGCCCTCACCAAGTGATCGCGAGCTGGCTCCTGGTCATCTGGGCCCACGACCGCGCGATGAACTGAACGCTACGCAGCAGCCCGACCGCTCCACTGAGGAATAGCCGGTGGACGGCGCCCAGCGCCCCGACAGGCAACGCGTGCGCGGGTCTGTGGTTGTGGACGACCGGCCCTAAAGCTGCCACGTGCCCAAGAACCGCAACCGGCAGGGGGCGTGGGGGCGAAGCCCCCACATCGGGGGTCCGGGGGTCGCCCCCCGGGCAGAAACGACGAAGGAGTGGCGGGGAAGAAGCCCGAAAGGCTTCGACCACACCACTCCCAACTCCGAGTGGGCCTAGGTGGACTTGAACCACCGGCCTCATCCTTATCAGGGATGCGCTCTAACCGACTGAGCTATAGGCCCGGAGTGTGCCGCCGCCCCTGGCGGCGCAACGAGAGGTTACCCCATCTGGGCGGGCAACCGGAAATCGATTGCCGGGCGGCGGCGGGTGGGGCTACTCGGCCTCCTTGAGGGTGACTTCGACGCCGCCCACGAGGTCGGCGGCGAGGTTGTAGATGACGGAGCCGACCGTGGAGAGGGCGGTGATGAGAAGGACGTTCAGGGCGCCGACGAGGACGGTGTAGCCGAACACGCGGACGAAGGAGAACCAGCTTCCGGCGTCGACGCTGCCGGTGGTCTCGCCCTGTTCCTTCGTGAGGCTGTTGACGGTGTCGCTGATCGCGTCGAAAACGCCGAGCCCGGACAGGATCACGTACAGGACGATCACGGCGACCAGCAGGACGACGAAGCAGACCAGCGACATGACGAAGCTGAACTTCATCACCGACCAGGGTTCGAGCCTGGCGAGCTGGAGCTGGGCCTTGCGGGCGGGCTTGCCGGACGCGGCCTTGGACGCGGCGTTGGCCGGGGCCACCGCGGTGGACGGACGGTCCTTGAGGACGGTGCCGGCGAAGCCGCGGCCGCCCGAGCCGGACGACCCGCCCGCCGAATTGAACCCCTTGCCGGGCGTGTCCGTACGTCCTGCCGAGACCGAACCGGACGGCTCGGCGGGCCTGGCCCAGCCCGCCGGGCCGGAGCCGGACGCGGAACCGGCCGGCGCACTTTCCGCGCCGCCCGGAGGCGCCGGCCTGGCGGCGGGCTTGGGCGGTTCGGCGGTGTCCCTGACCGGGGCGATCTCGGGGGTGCCGGCCGCCTTGGCCGACGCGTCGTCGACCTGCGTGAGATCGGACCGCGTCTCGTCGGCGCCCTTGCCGGGGTCCGTCGCACCGGTGCCGATGTCGACGGTCGTCTCGTCGCGCCCGGACTTGGCGGAAGCGGCGGCCACCGTCTTACCCGGCTTCCCCTTGGACTTGCCGGTGGGCTTGGCGGGGCCGGACCTGGCGCCGGGTTTCCGGTCACCGCCCTTGCCGGCGGCGCCGGTCCCGTCGTTGTCCTGGCCGGGCTCGGTGCTCACGTGTCCTCCTGGCCTAGCGGCTCGGTGACGATGCAGGATACGTCACTCACCGTCGCCCCCTTCGGCTTCGTCAGAGTCCTCCATGGACTCTACGTTCCTCGCGATGGCCACCACGCTGTCCCCGTCGGCGAGATTCATCAGGCGGACGCCCATGGTCTGCCTGCCGGACTGCTTGATCTCGGCGGCGGTGGTACGGATCACGCCGCCGTTCGACGTCATCGCGAACACCTCGTCGTCCGGGCCGACCATCAGAGCTCCGACCAACAACCCCCGAGATTCCACGATCTTAGCGGTGAGAACGCCCTTCCCCCCACGTCCCTGGAGCGGGTACTGGTCCACCGGGGTGCGCTTGGCGTAGCCGCCGCGGGTGGCCACCAGGACGTCCTGCGAGGAGTCCTGCACGACCAGCATGTTGAGGACCTCCTGGTCCTCCTCGAACCGCATGCCGATGACGCCGGAGGTGGCGCGTCCCATCGGCCGCAGCGACTCGTCGTCGGCGCGGAACCGGATCGCCTGGGCGCCGGTGGAGACCATCAGCAGGTTGTCGTCGGACGACACGAGCCGCGCCGCGATCACCTCGTCGTCGTCGACGAGGTTGATGGCGATGATGCCGCCGGTGCGGGGCGAGTCGAAGTCGGTCAGCGCCGTCTTCTTGACGCGGCCCTTCTTGGTGCCGAGCACGAGGTAGGGGGCGACCTGGTAGTCGCGCAGGTCCATGACCTGGGCGATGTGCTCGTCGGGCTGGAAGGCGAGCAGGTTCGCGACGTGCTGGCCGCGCGAGTCGCGGCCGGAGTCGGGCAGCTCGTAGGCCTTGGCGCGGTAGACGCGGCCCTTGTTGGTGAAGAACAGGATCCAGTGGTGCGTCGTGGTGACGAAGAACTGGTCGACGATGTCGTCCTGCTTGAGCTGCGCGCCGCGGACGCCCTTGCCGCCGCGCCGCTGGGCGCGGTAGTGGTCGGTGCGGGTGCGCTTGGCGTAGCCGCCGCGGGTGATGGTGACGACGACGTCCTCTTCGGCGATGAGGTCCTCGTACGACACGTCCCCGTCGAACGGGATGATCTCGGTGCGCCGCTCGTCGCCGAACTTCTCGACGATCGGGGCGAGCTCGTCGCCGACGATCCGGCGCTGCCGCTCGGGCGAGGCGAGGATCTCGTTGTAGTCGGTGATCTCCGCCATGAGCTTGTCGTACTCGTCGGTGATCTGCCGGCGCTCCAGGGCGGCGAGCTTGCGCAGCTGCATGTCGAGGATGGCCTGCGCCTGGATCTCGTCGATCTCCAGCAGGTTCATCAGGCCCTGCTGCGCCTCCGAGGCGGACGGCGAGCGCCGGATCAGGGCGATGACCTCGTCGATGCGGTCGAGGGCCTTGAGCAGGGCGCGCAGGATGTGGGCGCGCTCCTCGGCCTTGCGGAGCAGGAACCGGGTGCGGCGGACGATGACGTCGATCTGGTGCGCGACCCAGTGCCGGACGAACTGGTCGATGCGCAGGGTGCGCGGCACGCCGTCCACGAGCGCGAGCATGTTCGCGCCGAACGTCTCCTGCAGCTGCGTGTGCTTGTACAGGTTGTTCAGGACGACCTTGGCGACGGCGTCCCGCTTGAGGACGATGACCAGGCGCTGCCCGGTCCGGCCGGACGTCTCGTCGCGGACGTCGGCGATGCCGTCGAGCTTGCCCTCCTTCACGCCGTCGGCGATCTTGAGGGCGAGGTTGTCCGGGTTGACCTGGTAGGGGAGCTCGGTGACGACGAGGCAGGTGCGGCCCTGGATCTCCTCGACCTCGACGACGGCCCGCATGGTGATGGAGCCGCGGCCGGTCCGGTAGGCCTCCTCGATGCCCTTGCGGCCGACGATGAGGCCGGCGGTCGGGAAGTCGGGGCCCTTGACGCGCTCGATCAGCGCTTCGAGCAGCTCCTCGTCGGACGCGCCGTAGTTGTCCAGGTACCACCGGACGCCGTCGGCGACCTCGCGCAGGTTGTGCGGCGGGATGTTCGTCGCCATCCCCACCGCGATGCCGGCGGACCCGTTGACCAGCAGGTTCGGGTACCGGGACGGCAGGACGTCGGGTTCCTGCGAGCGGCCGTCGTAGTTGGGGGAGAAGTCGACGGTCTCCTTGTCGATGTCGCGCAGGAGCTCCATCGCCAGGGGCGCCATGCGGCACTCGGTGTACCGCATGGCCGCGGCGGGGTCGTTGCCGCGCGAGCCGAAGTTGCCGTTGCCGTCGACCAGCGGGTACCGCATCGACCACGGCTGGGCGAGCCGTACGAGCGCGTCGTAGATGGCCGAGTCGCCGTGGGGGTGGTAGTTCCCCATGACGTCGCCGACGACGCGGGCGCACTTGAAGTAGCCGCGGTCGGGCCGGTAGCCGCCGTCGTACATCGCGTACAGGACGCGGCGGTGGACGGGTTTGAGGCCGTCGCGCACCTCGGGCAGCGCGCGCGCGACGATGACCGACATCGCGTAGTCGAGATAGCTCTTCTGCATCTCGACCTGGATGTCGACCGGTTCGATCCGCTCGCCCGGGTGTCCACCCTCTGTGGTCACGTCCGTCACTCTCAAGACCTCTTCTGCTCGATGGGAAGGAAGTACGTCCGCCTCTGGGAGTCAGGCCGGGGGGCCGGCCCTGGCACGTACCTCAGATGTCGAGGAAGCGCACGTCCTTGGCGTTGCGCTGGATGAACTCCCGGCGGGGCTCGACCTCCTCGCCCATGAGCACGCTGAACAGCTCGTCGGCCTGGGCGGCGTCGTCCAGCTGGACCTGCAGCAGGACCCGGTTGTCGGGGTCCATCGTGGTGTCCCACAGCTCGTTGGCGTTCATCTCGCCGAGGCCCTTGAACCGCTGCACCAGGTCGCGGGGGCGGGGGTCGCGCTTGCCGGCGGCGATCCCGGCCTCGATGATCGCGTCCCGCTCGGAGTCGGAGAAGGCGTAGTCGGCCTCGGTGCCCCGCGCGTCCCACTTGATCTTGTAGAGCGGCGGCTGCGACAGGTACACGTGGCCGGCCTCGATCAGCGGCTTCATGAACCGGAACAGCAGCGTCATCAGCAGGGTGTTGATGTGGTGGCCGTCCACGTCGGCGTCCGACATCAGGATGATCTTGTGGTAGCGCAGCTTGGAGATGTCGAACTCGTCGTGCACCCCGGTGCCGAGGGCGGTGATGATCGCCTGCACCTCGTTGTTCTTCAGGATCTTGTCGATCCTGGCCTTCTCCACGTTGAGGATCTTGCCGCGGATCGGGAGGATCGCCTGGAAGTGCGGGTTGCGGCCGCCCTTGGCCGAGCCGCCCGCCGAGTCGCCCTCGACGATGTAGAGCTCGGACTTGGCCGGGTCGGTGGACTGGCAGTCCGACAGCTTGCCGGGCAGGGACGTCGACTCCAGCAGGCTCTTGCGCCGGGTCAGGTCGCGCGCCTGCCGCGCCGCGACGCGTGCGCGCGCCGCCTGCGAGGCCTTGCTGATGATCTCCTTGGCCTCGCCCGGGTTCTCCTCGAACCAGTCGCGCAGGTAGACGTTGCAGGCCCGCTGCACGAACGACTTGGCCTCGGTGTTGCCGAGCTTGGTCTTGGTCTGCCCCTCGAACTGGGGGTCCGCCAGCTTGATCGAGATGATCGCGGTGAGGCCCTCGCGGACGTCCTCGCCGGTCAGGTTGTCGTCCTTGTCGCGCAGCAGGCCCTTGTCGCGGGCGTACCGGTTGACGATCGTGGTGAGCGCCGCGCGGAAGCCCTCCTCGTGGGTGCCGCCCTCCGCCGTGTTGATGGTGTTGGCGAAGGTGTGCACCGACTCGGAGTAGGACGAGTTCCACTGCATGGCGATCTCGACCGACATGCCGGTGGTGTCGTCGCTGAAGTAGATGACGGACTCGTGCGCGGAGTCCTTGCGCGCGTTGATGTAGCGGACGAAGTCCTCGATGCCGCCTTCGTAGTGGTACCGGACTACGTGCGGCTCACCGTTGACGTGGTCGGGGCGCTCGTCCTGCAGCGTGATGGACAGGCCGCGGTTGAGGAACGCCATCTCCTGCATGCGGCGGGAGAGGGTCTCGAAGTTCCATTCGAGCGTCTCGAAGATCTCGGGGTCGGGCCAGAACCTGATGAGCGTCCCGGTCTCGTCGGTCTCCTCGCCCTTCTGGAGCTCGATCTCGGGGCCCTGCCACGTGTAGGACTGGAACCAGACGTGGCCGTCGGTGCGGACCTCCGCCTCCAACCGGGTGGACAGCGCGTTCACCACGGCCGAGCCCACACCGTGCAGGCCGCCCGAGACGGCGTAGGACTTGCCGTCGAACTTGCCGCCCGCGTGCAGCGTGGTCAGCACCAGCTCGATGGCCGGGCGCTTCTCCACGGGGTGCTCGCCGACGGGGATGCCGCGGCCGTTGTCGAGGACGCTGACGCCGCCGTCGGCCAGGAGCGTCACCACGATGTCGTCGGCGTAG
This sequence comes from Actinomadura sp. NPDC000929, assembly GCF_040492065.1. Classification (NCBI taxonomy): domain Bacteria; kingdom Bacillati; phylum Actinomycetota; class Actinomycetes; order Streptosporangiales; family Thermomonosporaceae; genus Actinomadura; species Actinomadura sp. NPDC000929. The sequence continues at coordinate 58,353 of NZ_JBEUPA010000019.1, forward strand.
CCGGCCAAGGCCTCGTCGACCGCGTTGTCCACGATCTCGTAGACGAGGTGGTGCAGGCCGCGCTCACCGGTCGAGCCGATGTACATGCCCGGGCGCTTGCGAACCGCCTCAAGCCCTTCAAGGACAGTGATCGAACTAGCGTCGTACGCCAAAGGAGATCCTCCTGCCGGGGATGTCTGCCGCTCCGCGCCCGAGGGAGGCGCGGTGTGCCCCGTAACACACATGGGGGCACCCGGTCGGTGCTCTGGTCGTGCTGTCAGAGCCCCGGGCACCCAATGGCGGCGCAGCATCCTGAACCCGCATTCATTCTACCGGGTGACGAGGCGAAAAGTGGCACTCGCGAGCGCTGTGTGCGCGTGTGGCGGCCGAAGGGCCCCGGAGACACATCCCCCCATTGGGTCAGGGGGGTTATTTGGCCTACGTGGCGCTCGCCGCTGAACTCGACGACCCATCACCGAACAGATGTTCCCACCCGCCACTGACACATCGGCGCGGTCCGGGGGCTCCGCTCAGCGGGCGCGCCACGCGCCCGTCCGGCGCGGCCCCGACGAGGGCCCCACGACCTTCACGCGGCGGACGGTGCCGTGGCCGAGTTCCTCGTTCAGCCGCCGCACGAGCGTCGACGACAGCAGGCGCAGCTGGGTGGCCCACGTCGTCGAGTCGGCGGCCACGGTGAGCTCGCCGTCCTCGAAGTGGTCGGGCCGGGTGTGCTCGGCGAGCTCCGCGCCGACGATGCCCGCCCAGTTGCCGAACACGCCGCCGACGGCGGCACGCTGCTCCCACCCGCGCGACGCCATCAGCTCGCGGATCGCCGCCCCGAACAGCTTGGGATCGCCGCCCCGCCCGGGGTCGCGCACGCGCCCCCCCCGCCCGGGGCCCTTGCGCTTGCCGCCCTGACCGGGCATGGTGCCGCGCTTGAGAGCGTCCGCCTTGGCCTGCGCGAGCGCCTCGCGGGCCAGCTCGATCCCCGACTTGGCCGGAGGAGCCCCGGCCTCGGGGGGAGGAGCCCCGGCTTCGGTGGACTTGTACACATCCTGTGGATCACTCACTCGCTCGCCCCCTCGGACTCACGAACGACCTGGCCGTCGGAGACGGTATACGAGCCCCCCGTCAGTTCGGCGGGGACGTCGGCGGGGACGGCCGCCGTGATCAGGACCTGCTCGGCCGGCACCACCATCTCGGCCAGCCGGCTGCGCCGCCCGGTGTCGAGCTCGGCGAACACGTCGTCCAGGATCAGGACGGGGTCGTCGCCGTCCGCGCGGAGCAGGTCGAACGCGGCGAGCCGCAGCCCGAGCGCGAACGACCACGACTCGCCGTGGCTGGCGTAGCCGCGCGCGGGAAGCTCCCCGAGGCGCAGCACCAGCTCGTCCCTGTGCGGGCCGACGAGGCTCACCCCGCGCTCCAGTTCCTGCTTGCGGGACCCGGCGACCGCCTTCAGGATCTGCTCGGCCAGTTGTCCACGGTCTGTGGACAACTCCGCGTCGCCCAAGGAACTCTTGTAGATCAGGTCGGCCGCGCCGCTGTGCGGAGCGAGCGCCGCGTAGGCCTGCGCCACGAGCGGACGCAGAGCCGCGACGAGATCGAGCCGGGCCGCCAGAAGCTCCGACCCCATGCGCGCCAGATGCGAATCCCACACGTCCAGGGTGGCGAGCACCTCCGGGCCGGGGGAGCGACGATGGGCGGCCGCCGATTTCAACAGGGCGTTGCGCTGCTTGAGGACGCGGTCGTAGTCGGACCGCACGCCGGCGAACCTCGGCGCCCGCGCGGTCAGCAACTCGTCCATGAACCGGCGCCGCTCCCCCGGGTCGCCCTTCACGAGCGCGAGGTCCTCCGGGGCGAACAGCACGGTCCGCAGCATCCCCAGGATCTCGCGCGGCCTGGGGACAGGGGACCGGTTGAGCCGCGCCCGGTTCGCCTTGCCCGGGTTGATCTCAAGCTCGATCAGCGCCTTGCGCTCGTCCTTCACCACCCCGGCCCGGACGATCGCCCGCGGCGCTCCGTGCCGGACGAGCGGCGCGTCCGTCGCGGCCCTGTGGCTGCCGTGCGAGGCGACGTACCCGATGGCCTCGACCAGGTTCGTCTTGCCCTGCCCGTTCGGCCCCACGAACGCGGTGACTCCCGGCCCCAGCGCGACCTCGGCGGTCGGGTACGAGCGGAAGTCCTGCAGCGAAAGGTGGGCAACGTGCACAACACACGAGCGTAGAGCCTCCCCCGGCCCCCACCACACACCTCACCCACACGCGGGCGCGTGACGCCCGTCCACACGCGGACGTGTGACGCCCGTCCACACGCGGGGCCTGCGCACACCCCGCCCTCCCAGGGGGGCCGACCCCACTCCCAGCCTGGAACACACCGCCGAGAGCCGGGGCCGGAACCCACAACTGTGGATAACCGAGGGTCAGACCGAAGGGGGGTTGACGTCGGCGCCGGGGGAGTCGGCTCCCTTGGAGGACTCGACGGCGTGGCCGCCGAACTGGTTGCGGAGGGCGGCGACGACGCGCATCGTGGGGGAGTCGTCCTGCCGGGAGGCGAAGCGGGCGAACAGGGACGCCGTGATGGCGGGCAGCGGGACGGCGTGGTCGACGGCGGCCTGGACGGTCCAGCGGCCCTCGCCGGAGTCGTTGGCGTAGCCGCGCAGGTCGTCGAGCTCGGGGTCGCCCGCGAGCGCGCGGTTCAGCAGGTCGAGCAGCCAGGAGCGGATGACGGTGCCCTCCTGCCAGCTGCGGAACGTCTCCGGCACGTTGGTGACGATGTCGCTGGCCTCGATCAGCTCGTAGCCCTCGCCGAACGCCTGCATCATCGCGTACTCGATGCCGTTGTGGACCATCTTCACGAAGTGGCCGGCGCCGACCGTGCCGGAGTGGACGAAGCCGAACTCACCCTCGGGCTTGAGGGTCTCGAAGATCGGCATCAGGCGCTTCACGTCGTCCTCGTCGCCGCCGACCATGAGCGCGTAGCCGTTCTCCAGGCCCCACACGCCGCCGCTGACACCGCAGTCGAGGAACCCGATGCCCTTGGCGGCCAGCTCCTCACCGTGCTTCCGGTCGTCCACATAGTGGGAATTACCGCCGTCCACGACGAGGTCGCCCTGCTCCAGGACCTCCCCCAGCTTGTGGATGGTGTCCGCCGTCGGCTTGCCGGCGGGGACCATCACCCACACGGCCCGCGGCGGGGACAACCGCTCGACCAGCTCCTCGACCGAGCCGACGTCGCTGACCTCCGGGTCGCGGTCGTAGCCGACGACGGTGTGGCCGCCGCGGCGCAGCCGCTCGGCCATGTTGCCGCCCATCTTGCCCAGGCCGATGATGCCCAGCTCCATGAAACGCTCACTCTCCCCTGTGCGTACCGCCTGTGGGTGCCTGCTCTGCCTCGCCCGCGGGGGCGCGGCTCCCCCGCGGACATCGCCACGGTGCCATGCCCCGCAACGTGGTACTTATCCGGACAGACGAACCGGCATGATCAGGTAACGGTAGTTCGGGTTCTCCCCTTCCTGCGGCGGCTTTCCGGTGAGGACGGCCGGCTTGGTCGGGGTGGTGAAGGACAGCCTCGCCACGTCCGAGCCGATCGCGGAGAGCCCGTCGAGGAGGAACCCGGGGTTGAACGCGATGTCGATGTCCTCGCCCTCCAGGGACGCCTCCAGGGCCTCCACGGCCTGAGCCTCGTCGCCCGTCCCGGCCTCCAGGACGACCTCGCCCTGGCTGAAGGAGAGCCGGACCGGGGTGTTGCGCTCCGCCACCAGGGAGACGCGCTTGACGGCCTCGATGAAGGCGGCGGTCTGGACCTCGGCGAGCCCCGCGTACTCGCTCGGCAGCAGCGAGCGGTACTTGACGAAGTCGCCGTCCAGCAGCCGGGACGTGGTGCGGCGGCCGCCGCCCTCGAAACCGATCATGCCTTCGCCGGTGCCGCCCGTCCCGCCGAGCGCGATCGACACCTCCGCGCCGGCCGTCAGCGACTTGGCCGTGTCGGCCAGCGTGCGGGCCGGGACGAGCGCGACGGCGGAGAAGTCCGGGCGCTCGGGCTTCCAGTGCATCTCGCGGACGGCGAGGCGGTAGCGGTCCGTGGACGCCAGCGTGACGGTCTCGCCCTCGATCTCCACACGGACGCCGGTCAGCATGGGGATCGTGTCGTCCTTGCCCGCGGCGATCGCGACCTGGGACACGGCGGCGGCGAACTCGTCGCTGCCCACCGACCCAGCGGCGGGCGGCATCTCCGGCAGCGTCGGGTAGTCCTCCACAGGCATGGTGAGAAGTGTGAACTTCGCGCTGCCGCAGCGGAGCATCACCTTCGCGCCGTCCGTCGTCACCTCCACAGGGTGGGGAGGAAGGCTGCGCGAGATCTCGGCGAGGAGCCGGCCCGACACCAGCGCCGTCCCGGCCTCCTCCACGTCGATGTCCGTGGACACCTGTGCCGAGACCTCGTAGTCGAACGCGGACAGCTTCAGCCGGTCGCCGTTGCCCTCGCCCCCGGCGACGATGTGCATGCCCGCGAGGACCGGCACCGGGGGACGGACGGGGAGCGTGCGAGCGGTCCAGGCGACGGCGTCGGCCAGGGCGTCTCTGTCGATGCGGAACTTCAAAGGGACCCGCCTCCTGCAGGTGTCGGACAAGGGTGAGCTGATCTCGTCCGGGCCGGGGCGCTCGGTGCGCGTTGTCCCCAGGCCCTGACTTGAGATGGATCTTTTCTTGGATAGAGATGTAGAGCAGTACCAGTAATAGGGGCCGTGGATAGTGTGGACAGAGGCCGTTGTCGCAGGTGAGACCGGGTTTCTCTGTCCACCGGTGCTGTGCATGGGCGGTGGACGGCGCGGCGGCGCCTGGGGACGGCGAAATCATCCCCACAGGTCGTCCTCATGTCATCCCCCGGTTATCCACGAGTTCTCCACGGGTATACCGCCCGTTCGCCCGCCCTGGGGACGACGGGACCGGTGATCTTCGAGGCCGTCCCCAGGCCGTCCCCAGCCCGTCCACCGGTTTTCCCCAGAAGGCGGGGCGGCGGTGCACACCCGGTCCACACCCGTCCACCGTTCATCCTCAGCTTCTCCAACGGTTGCCCACAGGGTTATCCGCGAAAATCCCCAGAGTTTTCCACAAGTTGTGAGCAGCGCTGCCGATTCTCGGGGGACGCGTGCCTTTTGTCGTTTCTTTGCCCTGGGCAGGGTGTGGACGGTGCGGGAGGGGCTCGTCCACAGGCGTGACGCGGGTCTGTCCACAGTGTGTACGAACAGGGGGATCAGCGCTTGCGGGCCTGGTGCTTGATGCGCCCCGTCAGCTCCGTGACCTGGTTGTATATGGCGCGGCGCTCGGCCATCAGCGACCGGATCTTGCGTTCGGCGTGCATGACCGTGGTGTGGTCGCGCCCCCCGAACTGCTGACCGATCTTCGGAAGGGACAGCTCCGTCAGCTCCCGGCACAGGTACATCGCGATCTGCCGGGCGGTGACGAGCATCCGCGAGCGGGACGGGCCGCACAGGTCGTCGATCGTCGTCCCGAAGTACTCGACGGTCTGCGCCATGATCATCGCGGCGGTGATCTCGGGACCGGAGTCGTTGGGGATGAGGTCCTTCAGGACGATCTCGGCGAGCTTCATGTCGACCGACTGGCGGTTCAGGCTCGCGAACGCCGTGACCCGGATCAGCGCGCCCTCCAGCTCGCGGATGTTCGTCGCGATCTGCGAGGCGATGAACTCCAGCACGTCGGGCGGCGCCGCGAGGCCCTCCTGCCGGGCCTTCTTCTGCAGGATCGCGATCCGCGTCTCCAGCTCGGGCGGCTGGACGTCGGTCGTCAGGCCCCACTCGAACCGGTTGCGCAGCCGGTCTTCCAGCGTCACCAGCTCCTTGGGCGGACGGTCGCTGGAGATCACGATCTGCTTGCTGGCGTTGTGGAGCGTGTTGAACGTGTGGAAGAACTCCTCCTGCGTCTGCTCCTTGCCTTCAAGGAACTGGATGTCGTCGACGAGGAGGATGTCCACATCCCGGTAGCGGCGGCGGAACCCGTCCGCCTTACCGTCGCGGATCGAGTTGATGAAGTCGTTCGTGAACTCCTCGGAGCTCACGTAGCGGACGCGGGCCCCGTTGAAGAGGCTCTGGGCGTAGTGGCCGATCGCGTGGAGCAGGTGAGTTTTCCCCAGCCCCGAGTCGCCGTAGACGAACAGCGGGTTGTACGCCTTGGCAGGCTGCTCGGCCACCGCGACGGCGGCGGCGTGCGCGAACCTGTTCGACGAGCCGATGACGAACGTCTCGAACGTGTACTTCGGGTTCAGCCGTGCATGCTCGGAAGCGCCGGCCTGCGGCGCCGGTGCCGGCGCGGGCGCACGGGGGTCGGACTTAGGAACCCTGGAATCGGAGCCCTCCTCGTCGCGGAAGACCCCTTCGCCCCTGTAGGACTGCTCACCGCTTGAATACGACTGTTCGGCCCCTGGGTAGGACTGCTCACTCTTCTGGAACTTGTCGTCCGAGTGCCCGAGAGGGCCTTCGTTCCCGGCGTGCTGCGGTTCCCTGCCTTGGGCCTCTGGACGGCCGCCAGGGCGCAACGGGCCGAGCGTGCGGTCATTGAGATGGGAGTGCGGCGGCCGTCCTTGGGATTCGCCGCCGTAGCCTTCCTGCCCGCCGTAGCTCGGGTAGCCGCGCCCTTCGTAGGGGGCGGGACCGCGCCCGCCGGGGCCCGCACCGTACGCCGGCGGACGGGGAGCAGGCGGGTACGATCCACGGTCGTCGTCCTGAGCCTGTGGATAACCTCCGGGCGAACCGGGGTTGTGGGTAACTCCCGACTGCGGCCGGTATCCCTGGTCTGTGTACGGCTGCTCCGGATAGGGGCGCTCAGGACGTTCCGCGTAGGACGACTGGTCTCCGTACGACTCTCCGTACGACTGCTCCCCGTAGGGCTGCTCCGTATAAGAACGGTCTCGGTCTCGGTCGCGCTCGTCGTGCGTCCGCTCGCCGTAGGACTCCCCATAAGAAGGGGCGGGCTCGTGCATGCCGAGCCCTACGCCCGGACCCGGAATCGGCGCGGACAAGGGCTCGCCCCCGCCCTGCCGAGCACCGCCTGGGGGCTCCGGCTGGACGGTCACCGCGACCCGGATCTCCCTGCCGAGTTCACGGGAAAGTGCCTGCGTGATGAGGTTGCGCAGGCGCGTCTCCAGCGCGTCCTTGGCGAACTCGTTGGGGGCGGCGAGAAGCGCCGTCCCCTCGACGAGTGCCAGCGGGCGGACCATGGGCAGCCATGCGCGGTAGCTCGGCGACAGATCGCTCTCGGCCAGTGCGGTGAGGGTGCGGGCCCAGACCGATCCGAGATCCTGACCGTCCATGCGCAAGGTCCCCTCCCCACAACTCCGCCGAACGGAGCACCTGACTGCCCGGCTTTCCCGCGGGATGTCACACGCCTCGCAGGACACAGCCGCGACGCGGAAGACTTACTCTCTCACGAGTTGTCCACAGAGTTGTCCACATGCTGTGCATAGGCATGGGGACCCTGTGTAAAACCCACGAGGCGGGTTCAGGGATATGCGGTCGACAAGGGGCCGGCCTTCATGAGGGCCGGTAAGCGATGGTTCTCGAACGGGGGCTCAGGGGCTGAACGCCGACATCGGATTCGTCGAAGGAAGTGTCGGCTCGCCTCGTCGACCTTAACCGCTGCCGGGCACAGCCGCAACACGGTCACCATCGATCCCGCGCGTCCATCGGAGGCCCGGGGCGGGGCCGTGCGGCGGCCGCCTCCGTTTGACCGGCCCCCCGGATACCCCGTAACGTTCTGAGGTCGAGTCGCATCGACGGAGATGCCGCGTGCCCGCCGGCAGCCCCTCAGGCAAAGCTCGGGTGGGCCCCCGCTGCGGGGGACCGTACGCGGCCCTCGGTGCGAGCCTTCGAGCGTCAAGTCGTCAGACGAACCGACCGCAGCACTGGAGCCTCAAAGTGAGCAAGCGTACCTTCCAGCCGAACAACCGTCGTCGCCACAAGAAGCACGGCTTCCGGCTGCGCATGCGCACGCGCGCGGGCCGCGCGATCCTGTCGAGCCGGCGCAGCAAGGGCCGCGCCCGCGTCGCGGTCTGACCCACCCCTTCATAGTGCTGCCGTCCGGGAACCGGATGCGGCGGCGGGACGACTTCTCGTTGGCCGTCCGGCGCGGTCGTCGCGCCGGACGGCCAACTGTCGTCGTTCACCTGCTGGGCCCGGAAGAGGTCCGACCGGCGGCGGCGCGGCCGCTGGTCGGGTTCATCGTGGCGCGCACCGTCGGCAACGCCGTGGTGCGCAACACGACCCGGCGCCGGCTCCGCCACCTGATGCGCCCGCACCTCGACCGCCTCCCAGCGGGTAGCCTGCTCGTAGTGCGCGCCAACCCCCGTGCGGGAGCGGCGCGACCAGACGAACTGGCCGCGGATCTGGAGTCGGCGCTCGACCGGCTGCTGCGGCCCGCGTCCAAGGGGCGAAGATGAGGAGTCCGCAGGGGACCGAGTTCCCCGCGCAGCACAGGACGGGCCGCCCGGGTCCCGTCGCGGCCGTGCTGATCCTTCTCGTCCGCGCCTACCGCCGCTTCTTGAGTCCCCTGCTCGGGCAGCAGTGCCGCTTCCATCCCAGCTGCAGCGCGTACGGCCTGGAGGCACTCCAGGTGCACGGGGCGCCGCGCGGCACGTGGCTGATCGTCCGCCGGATCGCCCGGTGCCAGCCTTTCCACCCCGGCGGTTACGACCCGGTACCGCCGAAGAAGACGCCGGAACAGCGCGCGGCGGCTTCCTCGAACTCCGGCCGCGAGGAGAGCGGCCCCGCCCTAGCAGAGCCCAAGGAGCTGCCCGGTGCTTGACTGGTTGTACGAGATCGTTTCTCAGCTCATCGTGTGGATCCACACGGGGCTCAGTACGGTCGTCCCCAAGGACAGCGGATGGGCGTGGGGCGGTTCGATCATCCTCCTCACCGTCCTCCTGCGGCTGCTCCTCGTCCCCCTCTTCGTGAAGCAGATCCACGCGTCGCGCAAGATGCAGGAGCTGAACCCGAAGGTCCAGGCGCTTCGCAAGAAGTACAAGAACGACAAGCAGCGCCTCAACCAGGAGGTCATGAAGCTCTACCAGGAGAACGGCGCCAACCCGCTGTCGGGCTGCCTTCCGCTCCTGGTGCAGATGCCCATCTTCATCGGGCTGTTCCAGACGCTGAAGCGGATCTCGGACGCCAAGCCGGGGCAGAGCGTCTTCGCCGTGTCGTCCGACCTGGTGTCGAGCGCCCAGAACGCGAACATCTTCGGCGCCCACATCCCGGACACGTTCCTGAACGCCTGGGGCACCGACCCCAAGAGCTGGACGGCGATCATCATCACCGGCATCGCCGTGGTGATCAGCTCCGTCACGACCTTCTTCACCGTCCGGGCCAGCATGAAGCGCCAGCCCGTCGCGGACGACGCCAACCCGATGATGCAGGCGCAGAAGATGATGGTCTTCCTGGCGCCGCTGTTCGGCCTCTTCGGCCTCGGCTTCCCGCTGGGCGTCCTCATGTACTGGGTGACGTCCAACAGCTGGACCCTGGCTCAGCAGCACTACATCTACAAGCGGTACCCACCGCCCGGCACGGAGGGCGAGGCCGCGGCCGCCGCGGCCAAGACGGGGACGAAGACGGGCCCGAAGACCTCCGGGTCGAAGCCCGCCGGCTCCAAGACGGGCGCCTCCAAGAACGGCCAGGCGGCGTCGTCCGGCATCAAGGCGAAGCTGAAGAAGGAGCCGGAACCGGCCCCCGAGCCCGAGGAGAAGCCGAAGGTCGCGCGCAACCAGCCGACCCGCAAGTCGCGCAGCAAGCGCAGCGGTACCCAGAAGCGCTAGTTTGGACCCCCAGCATGTGCCGGAGAAGGAGACCCCGTTGAGCCAGACCGACACCACCGAGGTCGACGTCCAGGCGCTCGAACAGGAAGGCGAGATCGCCGCCGACTACATCGAGGGCCTGCTGGACATCGGTGACTACGACGGCGACATCGACATGGACGTCGAGGGCGAGCGCGCCATCGTCGCCGTCGTCGGAGGTTCCCTGGACGAGCTGGTCGGCAAGCGCGGTGAGGTGCTGGAGGCCCTCCAGGAGCTCACGCGGCTCGCCGTCCACCGCCAGACCGGCAACCGCACCCGCCTCATGCTGGACATCGGCGGCTACCGCGAGCGGCGCCGCGCCGAGCTGACCAAGCTCGGGACGGACGTCGCGAACGAGGTCAAGCAGTCCGGCGAGCCGAAGCCCCTCGCCCCGATGACCCCGTTTGAGCGCAAGATCGTCCACGACGCCGTCGCCGCCGCGGGCCTCAGCAGCGAGTCCGAGGGCGAGGAGCCCGACCGCTACGTGGTCGTCTCCCCCGCCTGACCCCATGGCCTCACACGGCCCCGACCGGTCCTCCGGTCGGGGCCGTCGCCTTTTCCGGACGGAAGCGGCTTCCCGGGCATGAGAGGGCCCCGCGCCCTGGCCGGCGCGGGGCCCTCTCGGGAGCTCGGTGTGCACCGCCGCCCTGGCACACCGAGCAGGTTCTCGGTGCTACCGCCGGGCGGTCCGGCGCCAGCGGCGGCGCTGGACGTCACCGCCGCCCAGCGAAGTGGTGTTCTGCACTGCGGGGTCCTGCGCGTTCGCGGGATCTTGCGCATAGGCCGGGTCCTGAGGATGGCCGTGCGTCACTCCCGTGTCCGCCGGGTGCTCGACCACGCGCTCGACCCGTTCGGCGGGACGGCCACCGGGCGGCGGCGGGTCCTCGATGATGTGCTCCTCGCGGACCACCGTTCCCGGCTCGTCGCCGTAGGCGGGGTCGGCGCCGACCACACGTCCGGCGGCGCGGCGCGGCCGCGTGTACTTGAGCGTGAACCCCAGGCTGATCAGACCGACCAGGATGAGGATCCATCCGACCATGTGGATGTCGAGGCCGCTCAGGTCAACGCGGATGGCGAAAGCCAGGATCGCCCCGAGGGCGATGAATGCGAGACTGACTCCGATTCCCATGTGTCGGAGCTCCTTCCGGAGGGACGGACGGGCGTCACGGCAGCCTGTACCCGACCCTCGGCGAATATGCGAAGGGGTCATGTGGTTATCGCCATAACGCAAGGGTCGTCCCACCCGGCGTCCTGTTGTTCACAGGAACGGTTCGCGTGCACGGCCCCACCGGGTTTTGTGGAACGATTCGTCTGGTGGGGACTGCACGGGAGGTTTTCGGTGACGCACTGCCGATCGCGGAGCGCTACGCGGCGTTTCTCGCCGAGGCCGGGGTCGAACGCGGGCTCATCGGGCCGCGCGAGGCCGACCGGCTTTGGGAACGCCATTTGATCAACTGCGCGGTGGTCTCGTCGGCCATACCGCGCGACGCCCGGGTCGTCGACATCGGCTCGGGCGCGGGGCTCCCCGGCATCGTGCTGGCCATCGTCCGGCCCGACCTGCGGATCACCCTGCTGGAGCCGCTGCTGCGGCGCACGACGTTCCTGAACGAGTGCGTCGAGCTCCTCGACCTGCGGAACGTCGAGGTCCGGCGGGCCCGCGCCGAGGACGTGACCGAGGAGTTCGCGGTGGACGTCGCCACGGCACGCGCCGTCGCGCCCCTCGAACGCCTGGCCCGGTGGGCGCTGCCGCTGCTGCGGCCGGGCGGCGAGCTCCTCGCGCTCAAGGGCGAGCGGGCCGCGGGCGAGCTGGAGGAGGCGGAGCCGGTCCTGAAGCGCTTCGGGGTGCGCTCGACGGAGCTGCTGCAAGTCGGGCGCGGTATGGTCGATCCGCCGACAACACTCGTCCGTGTGGTCGCCGGCCGAGAAGAGGTTGTCGGGCGACGGCAGCGCGCCCCCCGGCGCGCCAAAGGGTCGAGGAAGAGGTCTTCATGAGCACGGGACCAGGACTGGGCAGGCCTGACCGCGCCGACGAATCCCCCGACGAACAGCCGTCCGGCCCGGGCGGGCCCGGCGCGGACGAGGGCGCCCCGGCGCCCGCCTCCGGGGGGACGCGGCCGGACCCGGGATCATCGCCGGGCACCGCTCCCTCCGGGCACGCGATGTGGGGTAACACGACGTCCGGTACCGCGGAGAACGTCGGCTACGTGCCGACCAACGCCGGCGCGCAGCCGCCGGTGTCGCGGAACGGACCAAACCAGGGGGAGTCGGAACTCGTGCGAGAGGCGCTGCGGGACGCCAAGGTTTCACATGAAACAGCCGTCACCGCGCTCAAGGCGATGTCGGGCCGCAGGGAGCGGGAATGGCCGCGGCCCGACCGATGCCGGGTCATCACCATCGCCAACCAGAAGGGGGGCGTCGGCAAGACCACGAGCTCGGTGAACATCGCCGCCTCCCTCGCCATGCACGGCGCGCAGGTGCTGGTGGTGGACCTCGACCCGCAGGGCAACGCGTCCACCGCCCTCGGCATCGACCACCACGCCGAGGTGCCGTCGATCTACGACGTGCTGATCGAGGACATGGCGCTGTCCGACATCATCGTCCCGGCGCCGGAGATCCCCAACCTCTTCTGCGCGCCGGCCACCCTCAACCTCGCCGGCGCGGAGATCGAACTCGTCTCCAAGGTGGCCCGCGAGTCGCGCCTCCGGCGGGCTCTGGACGCCTACGACATCGAGAAGTTCGACTACGTGCTGATCGACTGCCCGCCCTCGCTCGGTCTGCTCACGGTGAACGCCCTCGTCGGGGGCGACGAGCTGCTCATCCCGATCCAGTGCGAGTACTACGCCCTTGAGGGCCTGGGCCAGCTCATCCGCACCGTCGACCTCGTGAAGGCCCACCTCAACCCGAAGCTCAGGGTGTCGACCATCCTGCTGACGATGTACGACGCCCGGACCCGCCTCGCCGCGCAGGTCGCCGACGACGTCCGGAGCCACTTCGGCGACGTCGTCCTCAACACGGTGATCCCTCGCAGCGTCCGGGTGTCCGAGGCGCCCAGCTACGGGCAGTCCGTCATGACCTACGACCCCGGTTCGAGCGGCGCCCTCGCCTACAGCGAGGCCGCCTCGGAGATGGCCCACGGAGGAGCTGTCCAGTGAGCCAGCAACGACGCGGACTGGGCAGGGGCCTCGGCGCCCTCATTCCCACCGCCCCGCCCATGCCGACGTCCGCCGAGCCGAACGGCGCGGGAGAGCCGGGCTACCCCGGCGGCCCCGTCCCGGGCGGCGCGGCCGCTCCCGCACCGTCGCTCGAACCGGTCGCCGGAGCCCATTTCGCGGAACTGCCCGTCCGCTCGATCACGGTCAACCCGCGCCAGCCCCGCGAGCATTTCGACGACCAGGCTCTGGAGGAGCTCGCCGAGTCGATCGGCATCGTCGGACTGCTGCAGCCGATCGTCGTCCGCAAATCCTCCTCGGAGGAGCACGACTACGAGCTCATCATGGGCGAGCGCCGCTGGCGCGCGTCGAAGATGGCCGGGCTGGACGTCATCCCGGCGATCGTCCGCGACACCGGCGACAACGACCTGCTCCGTGACGCGCTCATGGAGAACCTCCACCGGCAGCAGCTCAACCCGCTGGAGGAGGCGGCCGCGTACCAGCAGCTGCTGCAGGACTTCGGCGCCACCCACGAGCAGCTCGCCACCCGGATCGGCCGGTCGCGTCCGCACATCACCAACACGCTCCGCCTGCTGAACCTGCCGCCCGCCGTCCAGCGCCGGGTGGCGGCGGGCGTGCTGTCCGCCGGTCACGCCCGCGCGCTGCTCTCCCTCGAAAGCGTCGAGGCCCAGGAGCACCTGGCGCAGCGGATCGTCCAGGAGGGCCTCTCCGTCCGCGCGCTCGAAGAGATGATCGCGCTCCGCGAGGTGGAGGACGAGCCGAAGACGCCGCGCCAGGGCCGCCGCCAGAAGCCGGTGGCCCCCGGCCTCAAGGAACTGGCCGACCGCCTCTCCGACCGCTACGAGACGAGGGTCCGCGTCGACATGGGCCGCAACAAGGGCAAGATCGTCGTAGAGTTCGCCACCCTGGAGGACTTGGACCGCATCATCAAGTCCATGGCCCCCGACCCCGAGGCGGACGACTCCTAGCCCGAGCACCCCAGCGCCCCGGACCCCCAAAGGCTCCGGGGCGCTTCTCATTCCCGCCCAACGTTTCCCGTGAAACATCCCCCGAGAACCACGCGCCCGAAGAAGCGAGAGCCGTCGCACGTAGTCGCGGCTCCCCCCACACTCGCCGCCGCATCCCGCCACACGCCCTCGCCCGCAGCGCATCCTGCCCACCGCGGCCCCCGTCGACAGTCCCCCGGATCGCCGATGCGAACGCGGTCCGCGGCACCAAGAGAGGCGCGGTGATCGCCGCAAAAGGATCTGGCCACCCCAGTGGGCGTCGGCGTACCGGCTCACCCGCTGAGCGCAGGGCCGCCACCCACCGCAGGCGTCCCAGACAAGCCAACCACGCCCACAGCGATGCGCCTCTTCTCCCCGTCGCGCTCAGCTCTATGGAGCGCACAGTAGACCGCCTACAGCAGCGCCCCGGGTAAACCGGCCACGCCGACGACGCTCCGCCCGGCCGTCCTGCCGCGCCCCCGTACTTCGCGGTCGATCACAACCAACCGCACAACGGACAAGCCGACCGCATCGACGCTGACCCGCCTGCGGTTCCTGCCTCGTCCCCGCGATACTGCACGGCCGGCCGCAGACAACGGCGTCCTGGACGAGCCGTCGCACCGACGGCGATCCGGAAGGTGGCCCCGTCGCGCCCTCGATGCTGCGCGCTCGGCCGCATACACCGGCGTACCGGCCAGGCAAATGCGGCAAGGGTGACTCAAATAGTCCCCCCCGTCGCCTCCACCCCTCTAAGGCGCTAGTTGGCCCCAGAGCGGCGCCTCCTGGCAGCCCCGCCAAGTCGACGGTGACCCGCATGGTGACCTGTTGCGCCCTCCTGCTTCGCGGTTGCCCACAATCCACGGCGTACCGGACAGACATGCCACGCCGTTGATGGTGCGCCCCGCGACTCGTCTCGCCCAGCATTGTGCCCTGCGGTCATGCGCCACCAACGGCACCCCGGGCAGGCCGGCCACGCCGACGGTGATCCGACTGGTGACTCGTCTCGCCCAGCACTGTGCGCCGCGGTAGGGCGCCTACAGCGGTGTCCCGGGCAGGCCGGCCACACCGACGGGGACCCGCCTCGTGTGCCTGTCGTCCCCCCCGCGGTGAGCGGGCGGTCCTAGCCGTGGTGCGTAAGTGTGGGTCTCCAACGGGCGACTCCCTGCCTCCCCCGAGTCTTCCCCTGGGCGCCGTGGACCGTTGTCGACAGGCCAGCCGGGCCGACGATGCGGGTGCTTGATCCGGCCGCGCCTTGAGCAGCGCGGTGAATGCCTCCAAAATGACTTGGCCATCCCGGTTGGCGTCGGCGTTCGTGCCCGCCCCCAGACAGCGGGTCGCCACACACATCACACCCGGCCGTAGACAACGGCGTCCCGGACAAACCGACCACGCCGTCGCTTGATCCGCCTGTTGTTCTCGTCGCACACAGCCCTCTGCCATGCGGTCGGGGCGCGCCGCGCATGCGGGCCGCGTCTACGGTGAGCGCAGGTGTTCCTGTGGCGTCCAGCTCCATGTGACGAAGCAGTCCGCCACCAACGGCGTCTCGGGCAGGGGCCGGCTGCGTCGACGGCGACCCGCCTGGTGACCCAGTTGCGCCGTCCTCGCGCTTCGCGGTCGGTCGCGATCCGCCGGTGTACCGGATACAGCGGCCGCATCGACGATTGATCCGCCTGATGGTTCTGGCGCTCCCGCTGTGGTCGTGGACAAACGGCGTCCTGGACGGGTCGGCCGCGCTGACGATGATCGCCTGTGGTGATCCCTTCGCGCACGTGAGCCTATGAGCGGTCGCAGACAACGGCCGGGCGGGTCAACCGCGCCGACGGTGATGCCGGATTACGGGTTCTCGTGCCCTGCCCCCCGGGGGGTGCAATGGTCGCCACAGCGGCGTCCGGGCATGGCGGTTGAACTTCCGGCCCACCTCGGCGCGGGTCGCGACGCCTGAGGGGACGGTTGGCGGTAGGTGGTCGGGTGAGCGCTGTTGTGGCACCTCGATCCCCGTGCCCGCCGGAGCAGGTTTCACGTGAAACTGTGCGCCTGTAACCCGTGGAATTCGGGAGTGGACGGGCGAATGAAGTCCTGAGTATCGGTGTAGGTGACCGTGGGAACGCCCGAGGGGCTGAGCATGAGGGACGACCTGCGGAGCGCGGGGGTTCGACCGAGGAGCGGACGATCGTGTGCCGCGTGCGCGAGCTCGTCGCGTGCGGTTGGGGCTCTCGGCCGCCTCACTGCCGTGCTGCCAGCGACTAGGAGGGCTCCGCTGGGCGGCATCCACATGAGCGCGGGAGTTCGCTGTTTCACGTGGAACGAGGGTCAAGGTGCTCGGCGGGCAGGGGGCAGAGTGGGGACTGCGCCTTGTCGTGCAGTGCCATTCGGGGCCCCCAGGGGGAGTTCTGGTGCTTTTGGCCTTACTCGCAGACACGCGGCCTGGGCGCCTGTGGCAGGCCTAGGGCGATCCCGGGTTGGATCGCGGTGGGAGCGAGAGATCGACCTGGGGCTTGATGCCGCCCTCGCCGCTTGTGCGACCTTGCCGTGGTCGGCCCGTACGAGAGCCTGATCGACGTTCTTCTCGGCGCGAACGAGGCTGAGGCGTGGCCCTGTGTGGGGGCGATGGGGTCTGCGTGCCGTGGCCCTGGTGTCGAACGCCCTCAGCTGCACCTCGTCTACTAGTGAGCCGTCGTGATCGCGGGCCGAGTGTTCCTTGGGTCCGTCCTCTGGTGATCTATTGGTCAGCCGATGCCCTTGTAGGTCGCTCTAGTGCCAGGAGGCGGTCGAGTGTGGGGCAGGTCGAGATCAAGTGCCGCTTCCGCCTGACGGGGGCTAGGGAGCAGAACTAGGCCCATTTGCGGGCCTCGCTCGGACGAGTTCAGCCCGCAGTCTTCATGGCGGGCGATTAGCGGCGGCTGCCGTCCGCGGCAGCACCTGAACGGGGTGGTGTAGGCGGTTCAGGGGGACTTGCTAGTGGGAACTTCGGCGAGCACTTAGAAGGGCGCGCGGTCGATCGCCTTGCCGTCGTGCGCGGGGTCGTTGCGTTGTGCGCAAGGGGGTCACTGTGGCGAGCCAGCGGGTTCCGCTGTGGGGTCAGCGGAGGTGGGAGCGGAGGAGGGATTCGCACACTTCGCCCAAGTCCAGGTCGGCGACGCTGACGGCTCGGGGGAGGAGGCTGGTCTCCGTCATGCCGGGGGCGACGTTGACCTCCAGGAAGTGCACCTCGCCGTCGGGGGAGACGATGAGGTCGGTGCGGGAGAGGTCGCGGAGGCCCAGGGCGCGGTGGGCGGTGATCGCGGCCTCGGCGGCGCGGGCGGTCGCTTCGGGGGTGAGGCGGGCCGGGGTGACGAACTCGGTGTCGCCGGCGTCGTAGCGGGCCGTGTAGTCGTAGCGTCCGCCGGGGGCGACGATCTCCACGGCGGGGAGGGCGGTCGGGGCGCCGTCGCGCTCGATGACGCTGACCGCGACCTCGGTGCCCTCGATGTAGCGCTCGACGAGGGCGGCGTCGCCGTAGGCGAAGCAGCCGACCATGGCGGCCGACAGCTCGGACGCCTCGTGGACGACGGAGGTGCCGAGGGCCGAGCCGCCGCGGGTCGGCTTCACGAACAGGGGCAGGCCGAGGCCGCGGACGATCTGATCCAGGACGGACGCCGCGCCGAGGTCGTGGAAGACCTCCTTCGGCAGGGCGACGGACTCGGGCGTCCGCAGACCCGCGCGCCGCACCACCGACTTGGCGGTCGGCTTGTCCCAGACGACGCGGCACGCGTCCGGGCGGGCGCCGACATAGGGGACGTCCAGGAGTCCGAGGACGTCGCGGATCGAGCCGTCCTCCCCCGCCGCGCCGTGCAGGACGGGGAAGACGACGTCCGGCGGGTCGTCGGTCAGGGAGTCCAGGAGGGTCGCGTCGGCGTCGCGGAGCTCGACCGGGATGTCGCGGGCGCGCAGCGCGTCGGCGACCCGCCTGCCGGAACGGAGCGAGACCTCCCGCTCGTAGGAGAGCCCTCCGGCGAGAACGACGACATGCCCCAGTTCCAAGATGCTCCTCGTTTCACGTGAAACAGTCAGACGATGCCCGGGCCCGGCGTCTGGACGCCGGTGGACGTCCCGCCGCGGGGGCTCCCGAAAGTGTCCCGGAGACGGATCTCCTGTTCCACCACGCCCGCCAGCCGGCGGACGCCCTCGCGGATCCGGTGCGGCTCGGGGAAGCAGTAGGACAGGCGCATGTGCCGGTGGCCGGTGCCGTCCGCGTAGAAGCCGGTGCCGGGGACGTAGGCGACGCGCTCGGCGATCGCGCGGGGGGCCATCGCCTTGGCG
The DNA here is from genome assembly GCF_040492065.1 of Actinomadura sp. NPDC000929. Lineage (NCBI taxonomy): Bacteria > Bacillati > Actinomycetota > Actinomycetes > Streptosporangiales > Thermomonosporaceae > Actinomadura > Actinomadura sp. NPDC000929. Next base: position 76,621 of record NZ_JBEUPA010000019.1, read on the forward strand.
TCGAGTCCCTCGGGAAGGGTGAGCCAGACGAAGAAGCCGCCGGCGGGGCGCGTCCAGGTGCACCCGTCGGGCATGAGCTGGTCAAGGGACTCCAGCATCGCGTCACGGCGCGCCCGGTACAGCTCCCGGAAGTCCTTGATCTGCTCCCGCCACGGCTGCGTCGCGAGGTACTCGCGGACGGCGAGCTGCGAGAAGTTCGACGGGCAGAGGATCGCGGACTCGGCGGCTAGCACGAGTTTCGCCCGCACCGCGTGCGGCGCCAGCACCCAGCCGACGCGGAGCCCGGAGGCGATCGTCTTGGAGAACGAGCCGAGGTAGATGACGCGTTCGGCGTCGTCCGCGCGGAGGGCCCGCATGGGCTCGCCGTCGAAGCCGAGGAGCCCGTACGGGTTGTCCTCGATGACCAGCACGTCGTACTCGGCGCAGATCTCCAGGATCTGGGCGCGGCGGGCCGTGGTGAGGGTGACGCCCGCGGGGTTCTGGAAGGTCGGGACGGTGTAGAGGAACTTGACCCGGCGTCCCTGGGCGCGGAGGCGGGCGAGGGTCTCGCGCAGGGCGGACGGGACGAGGCCGCCCTCGTCCAGGGGAACGTGCACCACGTCGGCCTGGTAGGAGGCGAACGTGCCGAGCGCGCCCACGTAGGACGGGGCCTCCGCCAGGACGACGTCGCCGGGGTCGACGAAGATCTTGGTGATGAGGTCGAGCGCCTGCTGCGCGCCGACGGTGACGACCACGTCGTCCGCGGACGCCTGGACGCCCTCCAGGGACATGACCTCGCAGATGTGCTCGCGGAGCCGCTCGTCGCCCTGGGCGGAGCCGTACTGGAGGACCTCGGCGCCCTTGCCGGCGACGAGTTCGCCGATCATCCGGCCGACGGCGTCGAGGGGGAGCGCCGAGACGTAGGGCGCGCCTCCCGCGAGCGAGACCACCTCGGGGCGGGAGACCATCGCGAACAGGGCCCGGATCTCCGACGGCACCATGCCGGCGGCACGGGCGGCGTAGCGATCCGCATAGGCATCCGTACGCGAGTGCTGTTCCACGAGGCACCTCCGGGGCGATTCGGCTTCCCTGCAAACTACGTCATGACCGCCGCGGCGGGGCGCTCGGGTGTGGCGTGCCGCGGCATTGGGGAAACTCCTGTCCGATACGATGCCCGCGGGTCCCGGATGGTTTGCCGGGAGCTTCCGCCGTCACGGGTCCCAGGCCGGCGGGCGAGGATCGCAACAGGGGGTGCCGACCCGGTGTCGCGTCGTCTCGTCAACATCACGCTGGACAATCTCGATGATCTGCCGCACCGCTGCCGCGGGTGCGTGTTCTGGGAGCTGGATCCGGTGAGCCGGGACCGGGCCCGGGAGAGCGGCGACGCGGGCCTGGAGAAGGAGGCGTGGATCTCCTCGACCCTCCTGGAGTGGGGCAGCTGCGGCAAGATCGTTTACGTGGACGACGTTCCGGCGGGGTTCGTCATGTACGCGCCGCCGCTGTACGTGCCGCGGTCGGTGGCGTTCCCGACGAGCCCGGTGAGCGCGGACGCGGTGCTGCTGATGACGGCGCACGTCCTGCCGGAGTTCGCGGGCGGCGGCATCGGCCGGATGCTCGTCCAGGGGGTCGCGAAGGACCTGACGCGCCGCGCCGTGAAGGCGATCGAGGCGTTCGGCGACCTGAAGGGCGAGGAGGGCGGGTGCATGGTGCCCGCCGACTACCTGCTGTCAGTCGGCTTTAAGACCGTCCGGCCGCACCACCGGTACCCGCGGCTCCGGCTGGAGCTGAAGTCGGCGCTGTCATGGCGTGAGGACGTCGAGGTGGCGCTGGAGCGGCTGCTGGGGTCCATGACCCCCGAAGGGGCCCTGCGGCCCGTCTGAGGCGCTCTGAACGGCGCGTGGCCCGCACTCCGGGTGGAGTGCGGGCCACGCGTTCGCGCTCGCCGCGGGAGGCGGTGCGGGTTCAGATGAACTCGGCGAGATCCCTCAGCAGGGCGGCCTTCGGCTTGGCGCCCATGATCTGCTTGACGACCTCGCCGCCCTTGTAGACGTTCATCGTCGGGATCTGCATGACGCCGTACCGCTGCGGAACCTGCGGGTTCTCGTCGATGTTCAGCTTGACGATGTCGAGCTTGTCGCCGTGCTCCTTGGAGATCTCCTCCAGGATCGGCGCCACCATCCGGCAGGGGCCGCACCATTCCGCCCAGAAGTCGACGAGAACGGGCTTGTCGTTCTCCAGGACCTCGGACGCGAAGTCGGCGTCGGTCACGGCTTTCATCGGTCTCCTTCGGTTCTCGCGTGGGGCGGGGCGCTCCCCCGCCCGATGCAGCCCACCGCCGCGGCGCCGGCCCGGCGCGTGAGCCGGGCGGCGCCGCATGGCCGGTGGGGCGGTCAGGCCTGCGGGACGGTCTCGGCGGCGTCCCGGTCCTGCAGCCAGCGCTCGGCGTCGATGGCGGCCGAGCAGCCGCTGCCCGCGGCGGTGATGGCCTGCCGGTAGATGTGGTCGACCACGTCGCCGCAGGCGAACACGCCGGGGATCTTCGTCTTCGTCGTGGGGGCGTCGACCAGCAGGTAGCCGTCGGTGTCGGTCTCCAGCTGCCCTTCGAACAGCTCGCTGCGCGGGTCGTGGCCGATCGCGATGAACAGACCGGTGATCTCCAGGGCGGACTCCTCGCCGGTCCTGGTGTTGCGGATCGTCACGCCGGTCACCCGGTCGTCGCCCTGGATCGCGGCGACCTCGCTGTCCCAGAGGAACTTGATCTTCTCGTTGGCGAACGCCCGGTCCTGCATGATCTTGGACGCGCGCAGCTCGTCGCGCCGGTGGACCACGGTCACCGAGCGGGCGAACTTGGTCAGGAAGATCGCTTCCTCCATCGCGGTGTCGCCGCCGCCGACGACGGCGATGTCCTGCTCGCGGAAGAAGAACCCGTCACAGGTGGCGCACCAGGAGACGCCCCGGCCGGACAGCCGCTTCTCGTCCGGCAGGCCCAGCTCGCGGTACCCGGAGCCGGTCGCGACGATCACGGTCTTGGCGAGGTAGGTCTCGTCGCCGACCTTCACGACCTTCGGGTCGGCGGTCAGGTCGACCTCGGTGACGTCGTCGGTGATGAGCTCGGCGCCGAAGCGCTCGGCCTGCTTGCGCAGGTTGTCCATCAGGTCGGGGCCCATGATCCCGTCGGGGAAGCCGGGGAAGTTCTCCACGTCGGTGGTGTTCATCAGCGCACCGCCGGCCGTCACCGAACCCTCGAACACCAGCGGCTTGAGGTCGCCGCGGGCCGCGTAGACGGCGGCCGTGTAGCCCGCGGGACCGGAGCCGATGATGATGACGTTACGGACGTCGCTCACAGTTCTTGCCTCTCCTCGTTGGCCGCCGGTGCCGCTCGACCGGGCCTCACAGTCGCGTCAACCGATCCTAGGGCCCGCAGATTCCCCGGTACGCGGCGCCGGGCCGCGCACCGCCGCCGAGGGGCCCGGAGGCGCTCTAGGCTGGGCCCCATGGCACGCATTCTCCTCCTCCACTCGATGTACGGGCTGCGGCCCGCGGTGCTCCAGGCGGCCGACCGGCTCCGTGCCGCCGGGCACGAGGTGCACGCCCCCGACCTCTACGACGGGCGCGTCGTCGACGACGCCGAGGCCGGGATCGAGATCAAGGAAGAGATCGGGCGGGACGAGCTGCTGCGCCGCGCCGTCGTGGCCGCCGCGCCGCTGACCGGGGAGGGCGGGCTCGTCTACGCGGGGTTCTCGCTCGGCGGCTCCATCGCCCAGAACCTCGCGTTCGCCGACGAGAAGGCGGGCGGGCTGCTGCTGATGCACGGCACGTCCGACATCGCGGAGGACGCGGCCACCGACATCCCGGTGCAGCTGCACGTCGCCGACCCCGACACCTGGGAGCCCGTCGACTGGCTCAACGCGTGGTACCTGCAGATGCGCAAGGCGGGCGCGGACGTGGAGGTGTTCCGCTACCGCGGCGCGGGTCACCTGTTCACCGACCCCGACCTGCCCGACTACGACGCCGAGGCGGCCGAGCGCGCCTGGGCGATCGCCCTGGACTTCCTCGCCTCGCTCTGAGCACGCCCCGGCGGACGCGACGCGACGGGATGGAAGATCGCCGTCACCGCTGCCGACGCCCCACGAACTTCGCCGGAAAAATGGGCGTCATAGAGAGAACAGGACGTCTTGGGCAGGCCATGGCCTCACGTGAGCGGCCATGGACGGGATCGGCCGTCCATGGCCCTCAGGTGTGCGCGAGTGCCCCGATCAGGGCGTGGCGGGTCAGACGTTCTTCAGCTGCTTCAGCAGGTGATGGGCCTGCGGGGAGCAGTCCGGTTCGACGACCCAGATGTTCCGCCTGCCGGGGCGGTCGCCGTTCACGGCGATGATGATCGCGGGTCGTCCTTCGTATCTCGCCTGGTCGACGAGGAGGAGCTTCTGCTCGCCGGCGACGCCGGCGACGCAGCCGCGGAGCCGGGCGTCCGGCGCGGCGGCCTCGGCGCGCATCTGCTGCTCGCCCGCCACGACACCGCCGACCTGCTCGCCCAGCGTGCCCGCCCGGTAGTCGGTGCCGCTCTGGGCGACCTTGAACGTGGGGTCGGAATCTCCGGGGGCCGCCTTCGGCACCCCCGAGCCCGAGCCCGGGTCGGTCAGGGAGCGGTGCGGCGCCGGATGCCGCGCCGCGCTGTCACTGCTGCTCGCGCCGTCCAGCGCGATCTTGCCGACCGTCGCTCCGCCGCCGAGCACGACCACCGTCGCCGCGGCCGCCGACAGTATCCGCCAATGCCGCCTTCCGCGCCGTTGCTCCAGGCTCGCCACGGTGGCGGTGTGCATCGATTCCGCCGCGATGGCGGTGTCGATGCGCTCGGCCAGTTCGGCGGGCATGGACGGCACCGGGGCCTCCGCCAGGATCCGGGAGACGTCCGCAAGGTCGGCGGACAGCTCACGACAGTCGGCGCAGGTGTCGAGGTGTGCGTTGACGGAGGCGGCTTCGTCGTCTTCGAGAAGTCCCTCGGCCAGGTCGGCCAAGACGTCGTAGTCAAGGTGCGCGGGGTTCACTTGGGCATGCCACCTCCTTCCACACCTCCGACGTTCCTGGGCTCGCGTCGGTTCCGGTGGTGGACGAGAAGGGGCGCGAGCCGGGCGCGGCCCCGCGCGCACCGGCTCTTGATCGTTCCGGGCGGGACCTCCATGACCTGTGCGGCGTCGTCGACGGAGTAGCCCATCATGTCGACGAGGACCAGGGCGGCCCGCTGCTCGTACGGCAGCTGCTCCAGCGCGGTGCGGACGTCGAGGGAGACGCCGTGCGCGTCGGTGGGGTCGGGCATCTTGGGCGCGACGGCGTCGAACGTCGCGTCGTCGCCCATCGGCGTCGCCGGGCGGACGGACTTGCGCCGGACGCGGTCGAGGCACGCGTTCACCACGATGCGGTGCAGCCAGGTCGTGACGGCGGCGTCTCCGCGGAAGCGCCCGGCGGCGCGGAACGCCGAGAGGCACGCGTCCTGCAGCGCGTCCGCCGCCTCCTCAGGGTCGCCGAGCGTGCGGAGCGCGACCGCCCACATGCGGTCGCGGTGGCGGTGCACGAGTTCGGCGAAGGCGTGCGGGTCCCCCTGGGCGTGCCGGGCGAGGAGCTCTTTGTCGGGCACTTCGCCTACGCGACGCATGCTCACCGACGTCATGAGCGACCGCCTTCTCTTTCGGGACGCCCGGTTGGCGCCGGGCATCCGCGGCCGGCTGCTGAGGAAGGCACCACGTGATCCTGGGGGCGAGGGGACAAACTGCTCACAGGCACGATACAGACATGCGCCGCTCCACGTCACAGCCCATATCTGCCCGCTGCCGGAACGTGATCAGCCGGTCGCGCCGTAGACGGCGATCTCGCCGAGCCGCCCCTTGAACGGCCCGCCGGGCAGCTGGGTGAACCAGACGAGCACGAACCGGCCCGTGGCCTGCGGGTTCACGGCGAAGGCGACCTCGCCGCCGTTGGGAGTCTGCTCGCCGACGCGCTTCAGGTCGGTCGGGGACTGCGAGTCGCCGACGCGGAGCTGCAGCACCCCGCCGCTCACCGGGGAGTAGACCTTCACGTTGGCGACCTTGACGGGCTTGCCCATGTCGAGCAGGACGCCGAGGCCCTTGGAGTACCGGCCGAAGTCGGCGTCGGCGTAGCTCTGGGTCTCCCAGTCGCCGCTGGGCTTGCCGTCGACGACGGACGCGAGGTTCTTGCTGATCGCGCCGTCGGTGTGACCGCCCATGGGGAGTTCGGCGGGCAGGGGACGCTGCGGGGTGAGCTTCACGACCGTCGGCTTGGGCGGCGCGCTCGTCTGGGCGTTGTCGGTGGGGCCGCCGCCCTTGGGCTTGTCGTCGCCGACGAGGCCGGTCAGCGCCCAGGCCCCGAGCCCGACGATGACGGTCAGCGCGGCCGCGGCGACGCCCATCAGGGCGCGGTTGGCCGGACGTTTCGGGCCGCCGTGGGTGTGCGCGGGCGTCGTCCGGGTGGCGGAAACCGGCGGCGGGGGCGGCGGTGAGGCGTGCCGCTGGGCGCGCGCACGCGGCGGTGGGACGTGCGAGGCCGCGGGCGGTTCGGGGGCGGGCTGCCGGTGCGGCTGCTGCGGCAGACGCCGCCGAGGCGCCCCGCGGCGCAGTCGGCTCCGCCGC